>CAZLJY010000026.1:0-33704 GCA_964559945.1 uncultured Gammaproteobacteria bacterium
GTACTTTACACCCAGTACGTGTATCCCTTTGAAATTGCCGCAGTCATCTTATTGGTGGCCATTGTGGCGGCCATCGCACTAACCCTTAGGCGCCGGCCAAAAACCCGCTATCAGACGCCATCTAAGCAGGTCATGGTGAAAAAAGAAGATCGCCTTAAAGTGGTATCAATGGCGGCGGAAAAACCGGGAGCTGAGTCATGATTGGTCTGAACCACTTCCTAATTCTGGGCGCCATTTTGTTTTGTATTTCGGTCGCCGGAGTTTTTCTGAACCGTAAAAACGTCTTAATCCTGCTGATGGCCATCGAGCTGATGCTGTTATCGGTGAACATGAATTTCGTCGCGTTTTCCCGTTTTCTCGGCAACACGGATGGCCAGGTGTTTGTGTTTTTCATCCTGACCGTTGCCGCAGCGGAAGCGGCGATTGGGTTGGCGATACTGGTTGTGCTGTTCCGCAATCGGGAAACCATCAACGTTGAAGAACTGGATTCGCTGAAGGGCTGATGATGCAGAATCACTATCTAGCGATTGTTCTTGCGCCCCTGTTTGGCGCCGTTGTAGCGGGCCTGTTTGGTCGGCAAATTGGCCGCTCTGGAGCCCATTGGCTGACCATCGCCGGTGTCACCGTATCAACCGTGCTGTCGCTGGACGTCATGCGACGTTTTCTGTTTGAAGGCCTGGAGGTTTACAACCAATCCGTCTACACCTGGTTGATTAGCGGCGGTGTGCGATTTGAAGTGGGGTTTTTGGTTGACCGTTTAACCGCCGTGATGATGTGTGTGGTGACCTTTGTGTCGCTAATGGTGCATATCTACACCATCGGTTACATGAAAGAAGATCCAGGCTACCAGCGGTTCTTTGCTTACATTTCGCTGTTTACTTTCGCCATGCTCATGCTGGTGATGGCCAATAACTTCATGCAGCTGTTTTTCGGCTGGGAAGCGGTAGGCGTTGTGTCCTATTTGCTGATCGGTTTCTGGTACAAAAAACCCACCGCAATTTTCGCCAATATGAAAGCCTTTCTGGTCAATCGGGTAGGTGACTTCGGGTTTTTGTTGGGTATCGGCGCGGTTCTGATGACCTTTGGCAGCGTGGACTATGCTGAAGTGTTTGCCGCGGCGCCGTCAGCAAGCAACGCCACCATTGAATTGATCGACGGAAAACCGTGGAACCTGATGACGGTGACCTGCATTCTTCTATTCATAGGTGCCATGGGCAAATCGGCCCAAGCGCCCTTACATGTCTGGCTGCCCGATTCCATGGAAGGGCCGACACCGATATCAGCGTTAATCCATGCCGCAACGATGGTTACCGCCGGGATCTTTATGGTTGCCCGGATGTCGCCACTGTTCGAGTTATCGGAAACGGCCCTTAGCGTGGTGTTGGTTATCGGCGCGATAACGGCATTTTTCATGGGCCTAATTGGTCTGGTGCAAAACGATATTAAGCGAGTGGTCGCGTACTCAACCCTCTCTCAGTTGGGCTACATGACGGCGGCGCTGGGAGCCTCAGCCTATTCAGCAGCCGTTTTTCACCTAATGACCCATGCCTTCTTCAAAGCATTGCTGTTCCTGGGTGCCGGCTCTGTGATCATTGCCATGCATCACAAGCAAGACATGCAGGAAATGGGCGGTCTACGAAAATACCTGCCAATTACCTGGATTACCGGGGTGATTGGTACCTTGGCCTTGATTGGGTTTCCGGGCTTTTCCGGCTTTTACTCCAAGGACGCCATTATTTCCGCGGTGTCCCACGCCGAGCGCACCGGTGCTGGTTTTGCCCAAATCATGTTGGTGGCTGGGGTGTTTGTGACCGCTCTTTACAGCTTCCGATTGCTTTACCTGACATTCCACGGCAAACCCCGTATGGATGAGCACACCCGTTCCCATCTTCACGAATCCCCGTGGGTGGTGACGGTGCCGCTGATTTTGCTTGCCATACCCAGTATCGGAATTGCCTGGTTCACCGCTGAGCCGTTGCTATTTGGGGACTTCTGGGGTGATGCAATTTTCCTGGCCGCGGGACACGATCCTCTGGCCCACTTAAGAGCGGAGTGGCATGGGCCAATGGCGTTTGCCATGCACGGGTTCATTACCTTGCCGGTTTGGTTGGCTCTCGGCGGTGCAGGTCTTGCCACCTATATTTATCTTGCTAATCCAGGTCTGGCCCAAAAAGCAGGTCAGACCCTGAAACCGATCAAAACCCTGCTCGAGAAAAAGTACGGCTTTGACGAAATCTATCAATGGCTATTCGCTGGCGGAAGTCAGCTATTGGGCAAAACCTTCTGGAAAGGTGGCGATCAAACCTTGATTGACGGTTTGATGGTCAACGGCAGCGCTCGCGCCATTGGCTGGTTGTCCGGTGTGGTTCGGAAAATTCAGACAGGTCGGCTTTACGGATATGCGTTTGCGATGATCATTGGCCTTATTGGTCTGCTTGGGCTGGTGGTATTGCGGGGGCAGTCATGACCATCGAATGGCCAATTTTGAGTGCCCTGATCTGGTTGCCGGTAGCCGGCGGTTTACTGGTCTTGTTAGCTGGCGATCGTCGGGCCGATCTGGGCCGCTGGCTCGGGCTGGCCACAGCTATAGCAACCTTTGTGCTGAGTTTGCCGCTGTTTTTCGCTTTTCGCCGTGACACCTCGGAAATGCAATTTCAGGAGTTGATGGCCTGGATTCCCACCTTCGACATTAATTACCACTTGGGCGTTGACGGACTGTCCCTGCCGCTGATCTTACTGACCACCTTCATCTCTGTTTTGGTGGTCATGGGGGCTTGGGGGCCGATTAAACAACGAGTGACCCAATACCTGGCTGCGTTTCTAATATTGGAAGGCCTGATGGTGGGCGTGTTTTGTGCCCTGGACGCGTTTTTGTTTTACGTGTTTTTTGAGGCGATGCTGATACCGATGTTCTTGATCATTGGTATCTGGGGCGGACCGAACCGGGTCTATGCAACGGTCAAGTTTTTCCTCTACACCTTTCTGGGTTCCGTGTTCATGCTGGTGGCGTTGATCTACCTGTACCTGAAGGCTGATTCCGCGGCGATACTGGATCTCCATGCGCTGCCGTTAACCCTGACAGAACAGATCTGGATTTTTGTCGCCTTCATGCTGGCCTTTGCGGTGAAGATTCCCATGTTTCCGGTTCATACCTGGTTGCCCGATGCGCACGTCGAGGCGCCGACCGGCGGCTCGGTGGTTCTGGCTGCCATCATGCTGAAAATTGGTGGCTATGGCTTTATTCGCTTTTCTTTGCCGATCACCCCAGATGCCAGCACGACCCTAGACTGGCTGTTGATTACGCTGTCATTGATTGCGGTGGTCTATGTGGGTTTGGTTGCACTGGTCCAGCAAGATATGAAAAAGCTGATTGCCTACTCATCGATCTCCCACATGGGATTTGTCACTCTCGGGATTTTTATTGCTTTCATGATCATGGCCAAAGGCGACGGTAATAGCGGCGCCGCACTGGGAATGGAAGGTGCCATGGTGCAAATGTTGTCCCATGGATTTATCTCCGCGGCATTGTTTTTCTGCGTAGGGGTTCTTTACGATCGTGTCCATTCCCGAGAAATAGCAGACTACGGCGGCGTCGTTAACACCATGCCTTGGTTCGCGACCTTTATGGTGTTGTTTGCAATGGCGAACTGCGGACTGCCTGGAACCTCAGGGTTTGTCGGTGAGTTCATGGTGATACTGGCCAGCTTCCAGGCCAACTTCTGGTTTGCCGCTTTGGCGGCTCTTACGCTGATTTTGGGCGCTGCTTATTCCTTATGGCTGGTTAAGCGAGTCATATTTGGTGAAGTAGGCAATAAGAAAGTTGAACGTCTTGAAGACTTGAATCTTCGTGAAGCCTTAACCCTGGGCTCATTGGCCGTGGCGGTGTTGGGTTTTGGTATCTGGCCTGAGCCATTGGTTGAGCTGATGCACGTCTCGGTTAACGATCTACTTGAGCACGTGTCCATGTCTAAAATTCCGGTACAGCTGTGATGGTCATAAGGAACGCCCGTGTTTGATCCCAATGAGCTGATTCCATTGCTACCTGAGATGATTGTTTTGGGTATGGCTTGCCTTATTTTGGTGGTGGATCTCTACATTTCCCCCCAGCGTCGCGGCATTATCCAAATTCTGTCCCTGGCAACGCTAATTTTTGCGGCCATTGCCACCTTGCGAATCCACAACGGTGAAGGCGTGGTGGAAACTCAACGATTGCTGTCGGGTACCTTTGTGCGCGATCAGATGGGCGATATCCTGAAACTGTTTGTGTATCTGGTTGTGGGTATGGTGTTTGTCTACGCCAAGACTTATCTGCGTCAGCGCCAGCTATATAAAGGTGAGTTTTTTGTCCTGTGCCTATTTGGCACCCTCGGCATGATGGTGATGATCTCTGCTGGCAGTATGCTTAGCCTGTACCTTGGGCTGGAACTGTTGGCGCTGTCCACCTACGCTCTGGTGGCGTTGGACCGCAACAATTCCTTGGCCAGTGAGTCGGCCATGAAATATTTTGTGTTAGGTGCCTTGGCCTCGGGAATGCTGCTGTACGGCATGTCGATGATTTACGGTGCCACCGGCAGCCTTGATCTGATGGAAATTCAGACTGCAGTTGCCGGCGCCTCAGACAGTGTGGTGCTGGCCTTTGGATTGACCTTCATCGTGGTGGGTCTGGCGTTTAAATTTGGCGCGGTGCCTTTCCATATGTGGGTTCCTGACGTATATCAGGGTTCACCCACCGCAGTAACACTGTTTCTGAGTTCTGCACCTAAATTAGCAGCTTTTGCATTGGCCATTCGACTGCTGAGTGACGGTCTGATTGGACAACTGCAGAACTGGCAAATGATGCTGGTGCTGCTGGCAGTGGCGTCTCTTGCCATCGGTAACGTAGTGGCCATTGCCCAAACCAACATCAAGCGAATGTTGGCCTATTCCACCGTGTCTCATGTGGGCTTCATATTCCTCGGTATCCTGTCAGGCACCGAAGCGGGTTTTGAAGCGGCGATGTTTTACGCCATCGTGTATTCAATGATGGCGGCGGGCGCCTTTGCGGTGGTGATAGTTCTGTCTCGGGAAGGTTTTGAAGCAGAAAATCTGGACGATTACAAAGGCCTCAGTCAGCGCAGCCCCTGGCTGGCGTTGATGATGTTGATGCTGGTAGCGTCGCTGGCAGGATTCCCCCCGTTTGTTGGCTTTTTTGCCAAACTTCAGGTGGTCAAAGCCGCGGTGGATGCTGATTTGGTTTGGCTGGCGGTGGTATCGGTGGTGTTTGCGGTGATCGGTGCCTTTTACTATTTGCGTTTAATCAAGATCATGTACATGGATGATCCTGAGTCCACTGCAGTGCCAACCACCGGAACCGATGTTGGGGTGGTGCTCAGCGCCAATGGGCTGGCCCAACTGGCCCTTGGGATCTTTCCTGGGCCGCTTATCGCGATCTGCGCTGCGGCATTTCCTGGCTAATCAGCACCTAGCAGACAAAAATATCCAACTGCCTATTGCATGGGCAAAACAAGTGCATATATACTTCGCCTCCCATTGATGCGGGGTGGAGCAGTCTGGCAGCTCGTCGGGCTCATAACCCGAAGGTCGCAGGTTCGAATCCTGCCCCCGCTACCACTTTCGAGCCATCGTTTGTTCTCTGCTCCAACAAACGACCGGGGTTTTTCATCGAAACGCTTTCTCGACCTGGTATTGCCTAGTTTGTTCATTCCATCTGGCCCCTTGCCGGACGCATGGGCAAACGGTAAAATCCGCCTTCGCTAAGCGCGGGCTCCCTCCTTTTGGACAGTAACGCGGCTGGCGAGCGGAACTTCAGACCGGGCTGTGAACGACGGCAGGTCGACAGATAATCGTTAACAGAAGGCCTCCAGAGAGAGGCCTTTTTGTTACCTGAAATTTTTGAGGGATGGGCCGCTGGCCCATTTTTTTTGGCGTTGTCGATAAAGACAGAGATTGAAAATCTGCTAAGCCCGTTGGTTGAACAGCTGGGGTATGAGTGGGTAGGTATGGAATACCATCCCCATGCAAGCAACGGGATTTTGCGGGTTTATATAGACCATGCGGAAAATGGCATCGGACTGGAAGACTGCACCCGGGTGAGTCGCGAAATCAGTGGCTTGTTGGACGTTAATGACCCGATCAAGGGGCATTACAACCTGGAGGTGAGTTCGCCTGGAATGGACCGCCCGCTGTTTACCGCTGAACAGTTTGCCCGTTTCAGTGGTGAACAGGTCAAGGTCACATTGCAGGCGCCGATCGATGGGCGCCGCAAACTGCGCGGCATTATCGGGTCAGTAGAAGGCTCGCAAATCAGCGTGTTGGTGGACGGTGAGACCGTCCAACTGGATTTCGACGAGGTGGTGAAAGCCAAGCTGGTGCCCGAATTTTGACCAGCAATGAAAGAATGATTGCCTGACCCTGAAAAAGGGGCCAGAAACAGTATTGAACAGTATTGATGATAGCCACAGGTAGCCTGGATGTTGCCGGAGGTAAAAAGATGAGCAAAGAAATTTTGATGGTGGTGGATGCGGTAGCGAACGAGAAAGGCGTCGAAAAAGACGTCATTTTTGGCGCTATTGAAGCCGCTTTGGCGTCTGCAGCAAAGAAAAAGCAGATGGACGACATCGAATGTCGTGTATCCATTGATCAAGAGTCTGGTGAATACGAGACCTTTCGGCGCTGGGAAGTTCTAGACGATGAAGAGCTTTTTGAATCTGAGGCGCGCCACATCATGCTGGAGGAGGCGCGCAAAGAACATCCGGAAATTGAGGTCGGTGAGTTCATCGAAGAACCCATGGACAATCCGGACTTCGGTCGAATTGCCGCTCAGGCTGCCAAACAAGTCATTGTTCAGCGTGTCCGCGAGGCAGAGCGCGCTCAGGTGGTGGAGGCATTCGCCGATAAGGCCGACACACTGGTCAATGGCATCGTCAAGCGGGTAGAGCGGGGCAACATTTACTTGGACCTGGGCAGCAACGCTGAAGCGTTTGTCCCCCGGGAACGCACCGTACCCCGCGAATCCGTGCGACCCGGCGACCGCTTACGCGGCTACCTCTATGAAGTGCGCTCGGAACTGCGCGGTCCTCAATTGTTTGTCACCCGCACCTCGCCCCAGTTTCTCATTGAACTGTTTAAACTTGAGGTTCCAGAAATTGGTCAAGGATTGATTGATGTCATTGCTGCTGGCAGGGATCCAGGTATGCGGGCAAAAATTGCCGTGAGATCCAATGATCCGCGAACCGACCCCATTGGCGCCTGTGTTGGCATGCGTGGATCTCGGGTCCAAGCGGTCTCAAACGAGCTTTCCGGTGAACGTATCGACATCATCCTGTATGACGACAACCCGGCCCAATTTGTGGTGAATGCCATGGCTCCGGCTGAAGTGGTGTCAATTATGGTGGACGAGGAAAGCCAATCCATGGACATCGCGGTCACCGAGGACAAGCTGTCTCAGGCGATCGGCCGAGGAGGGCAGAACGTGCGACTGGCCAGCGAGCTCACTGGCTGGCAGCTCAATGTCATGACCGAAGAAGCGGCTGAAGAAAAATCCGATGCTGAGGCCAGTAAAGCGCGCAAATTGTTTGTTGAAAAACTGGATGTGGACGAAGAGATTGCCAATATCTTGGTTCAAGAAGGGTTCAGCAGTGTGGAAGAGGTGGCCTACGTGCCGGCCGCAGAGTTGCTAGAGATCCAGGAGTTTGATGAGGGCATTGTCGAAGAACTTCGATCCCGAGCCCGAGACTGTCTGCTAACTCAGCTGATTGCCGTTGAAGAGAAGCTGGACGACGTGAAACCGGCGGACGACCTGTTGGCTCTGGAGGGCATGAACGAACGCTTGGCTTACCAGCTGGCGGCGCAAAAAGTCATCACTCAGGAAGATTTGGCGGAATGTGCGGTAGACGAAATTATTGATATTGACGGCGTTGACGAAGAGTCAGCGGCAGCATTGATCATGGCTGCCCGGGCGCCTTGGTTTGCTGACGACGAGTAGGCAAACGGAGAACAATTATGTCTGATGTGACAGTACGACAGCTTGCCGAAGTGGTAGGCATACCCATAGACCGGATGATGGAGCAGCTCGAAGAAGCAGAGCTCACTATCACCGATCCGGATGCAACGATTTCCAATTCGGACAAGATGCAGCTGCTGACCCACCTGCGCAAGAGCCACGGCAAGGCTGAGCGAGATTTCACCGCGCCAGACAAGGTCACTCTGAAGCGCCGCTCTGTGTCTGAGTTGAAGGTGCCAGCCGGTACCGGGCGTGCCAAAACCGTTAATGTTGAGGTGCGCAAAAAGCGTACCTACGTTAAGCGCAGCGTGATAGACGAAAAAGCCAAGGCTGATCCCATGCGGGAGGAAGCCCAACGCAAACTCGAAGAAGTGCAGGCCGAACGCGAAGCGGCGAAAAACCAGAAAAACGCGGCGGAAATCGAACGCGAGAAACTGAAGGCTGAACAAGAAGCAGCCGAGGCCAAAGAGGCGGAGAAGGTGCGTCTGGCGCAAGAGGCTGAGCAGGCAGAAAAGGCGGCTGAGCAAGCGCGCCTGGACGCTGAAGAAGCGGCCCGCAAGAGCGAAGAAGAGGCCCGCGCCAAAGCCCAGCAGGAGCGGGCTCGCAAGGAAGCTGCGGAACGGGAATCTGAGCGCAAGAAAGCCAAGCGAAAAGATAAGAAAGGTGACACCCGTTACGGGCGCTCCGAACTGCATGTGGCGGCGGATAAGAGTGGTATGCGACGCAGTCGACGAGGCGGGCGACGCAAGACCACCGACTCCAACGACCAGCACGGGTTCTCAAAACCCACAGCGCCAGTGGTTCGCGAAGTGGATATCCCCGATACCATCTCCGTGGGTGATTTGGCCCAAAGAATGGCGGTCAAGGCCACCGAAGTCATCAAAGAGATGATGAAGATGGGCATGATGGCCACTATCAACCAGACCCTTGACCAGGACACCGCTATTTTGGTGGTGGAAGAAATGGGTCACACCGCACAGGCAGCAGCTGACAAAGACATTGAAACTCAGTTGCGCGAAGAGTACGACGAAGCCGAGCAAGGCGGCGAGGTCAGACCGCCAGTTGTCACCGTGATGGGGCACGTTGATCACGGCAAAACCTCATTGCTGGATTACATTCGTAAATCCCGTGTTGCCGCTGGCGAGGCGGGTGGCATTACCCAGCACATTGGTGCCTACCATGTCACCACCGATAAAGGGGTTGTGAGCTTTCTAGATACCCCAGGACACGCGGCGTTTACCTCCATGCGTGCCCGTGGTGCCCAATCAACGGATATTGTCATTTTGGTGGTGGCTGCTGATGACGGCGTGAAACCTCAAACCATCGAGGCGATACAGCATGCCCGCGCGGCTAACGTGCCGATTATTGTGGCCATCAACAAAGTCGACAAACCCGACGCTGACCCTGAAAAAGCGCGTCAGGAACTGTCCACCCATGAAGTGATTTCCGAAGAGTGGGGCGGTGAAGATATCTTTGTTCCTGTGTCCGCATTGACTGGGCAAGGGGTCGATGAGCTGCTGGATGCCATTTTGTTGCAAGCGGAATTGTTAGAGCTCAAAGCCGACCCTACTCGCCGTGCTGCTGGTGTGGTGGTGGAGTCTTCGCTAGACAAAGGTCGTGGTCCTGTGGCGACGGTTTTAGTCCAGAACGGGACTCTACGTCAGGGCGATATGCTACTAGCCGGCCAGGAATATGGCCGGGTCCGAGCCATGTTTAACGAAAGTGGCGATACGATTGAGGAAGCAGGGCCGTCTATTCCGGCGCAGATATTGGGTCTTTCAGGTACCCCAATGGCGGGTGACGAAGTGCTGGTGGTGGAAAACGAACGACGAGCCAAGGAAGCCTCAGTGCAGCGTCAAACCAAGCTGCGTGATGCCCGTTTGGCTCAGCAGCAGGCCGCCAAGCTTGAGAGTGTTTTCTCTTCCATGGGTGAAGGTGAGGTGTTGCAGGTCAATCTGCTGATCAAAGCGGATGTGCAGGGTAGCGCCGAAGCTTTACGTGAGGCGCTGACCAAACTGTCCAATGACGACGTTAACGTCAATGTGATCAGCAGCGGTGTGGGCGGAATTACCGAATCTGACGCGGTGCTGGCCCAGGCCTCAAATGCCATTGTGATTGGGTTTAACGTGCGAGCCGACGCAACAGCGCGGCGGATCATTCGCGAAGCTGAGATCGACATGCACTATTACAGTGTGATCTATGACGCGCTGGATGAAGTGAAGAAGGCCATCACGGGTGTTCTGGGTACCGAGACCAAAGAAAACATCCTGGGTTTGGCAGAGGTGAAAGACGTATTTCGATCTTCCAAGCTGGGCGCCATCGCAGGCTCCATCGTGCTGGAGGGAGTGGTACGAAAAGACCAACCTATTCGCGTGTTGCGTGACAACGTAGTCATTTACGAGGGTGAGCTTGAGTCTCTGCGTCGATTCAAAGACGACGTGCAGGAGGTTCAATCCGGCACAGAGTGTGGCATTGGCGTTAAGCAATACAACGACGTCAAGCCGAAGGATCAGATCGAGTGCTTCGAGCGGGTAGAAGTTGCCCGAACGCTGGACTGACAACAGCCAGCAGGGAGACAGCGCTATGGTTGATCGCGAATACGGCCGGCATGATCGGGTCGCAGCGTTGTTGCGTCGGGAACTGGCGCAAATGATCCAGCAGGAGGTGAAGGACCCAAGAGTGGGTTCGGTCACCGTGACCGATGTAGAAGTCACCAGCGACCTTTCTTTGGCCCGGGTGTATGTGGCCAGTGTGGATTCGGCAACTTTGCCTGAGTCCGTTAAGGCGCTGACTCGAGCGGGCGGTTTTTTACGTCGCAAGCTCGGTCACTCGTTGAGCTTGAGAATGGTTCCGGAACTGCGATTTCTGCCTGACGAATCTGCCCAACGGGGCGATCACATTGATGCATTGCTGAAATCCGTGATACCCGAGGCTACAGTCCCCGACACTGATGGTAGCGACGACAACATCGAGAGCGTTGAGCCGTCAGACACCTCAGACTTCAACAAGCCGCTGCAATAAGCCAGTGCGCAACGGCGCACTGCGCCATGGTCTTTCAGCTTATTTCCCGGATAGGACACCAATAGATGGGACGTAAAACCCGCGGGCAGGTGGTTGACGGCATCTTGCTCCTGGACAAACCCGCCGGTATTAGCTCAAACCGGGCTTTGCAGAGGGCTAGAGGCATTCTCAATGCCCGCAAGGCGGGTCATACCGGCAGCCTAGACCCGTTTGCCACGGGCATGCTACCGCTGTGTTTTGGCCAAGCAACTCGCTTCAGTCAATATCTGCTTGATGCAGGTAAACATTATCAAGCGACCGCTCAGCTTGGGCAGGCAACGGCCACCGGGGATCCGGAAGGTGAGGTGGTTAAAGAGTTAGCGGTACCTGAGATTAGCAATCAAGACCTAGAGTCAGCGTTAGCCGGCTTGCGCGGCCAGATTGCTCAATGTCCACCGATGTATAGCGCCCTCAAACATAAAGGCCAACGCTTATATGAACTGGCCAGGGCGGGGATCGAGGTAGAGCGGCCCTCGCGATCAGTCACGATTCATTCCTTAGAAGCCACGGTTTTACCCGGAAACCAATTGAGTTTGGCGGTTCACTGCTCCAAGGGTACCTATATAAGAACGCTGGTAGAGGATTTGGCCACGGCCCTGGGAACAGTGGCTTATACGCTAACATTGCGTCGTTGCTGGGTGGCACCCTTTGAGGGCTTGCCAATGCAAACCCTGCAATCATTGGAGCGCGATCGCCCAGACATTGACCTGTTGCCAGTGGATTTCGCTATCCAGTGGATGCCCAAAGTGAATTTGGACGAGGATGAATCTCGCGCGGCTCTGCTAGGCCAGCGGCTTAAGCGCCGGGTTGAACCGATGCCGGAAAATGAAGACCGATCCGTCAGGTTGTATGCCGATGATCGCTTCATCGGCCTAGGACGGGCGGTGCCTGATGGTTTGGCGCCCTATCGGATGTTGCCCCAGTCCACTACGGAGCCTTAAATAGCGGGAAATCTGCCGCCGATGGATAGGCTTGTGGTGCTGGAGCCCCAAGGCTACAATACGCGGTCCAAAATTTAGACAAATCAAATAATGAGCGAGGCGTTGGCAACCCGATGGTGGGAAGCGTGACGGCCTCGCGTGTTTTTGTGGAGAAACCAATCGTGTCGCTGTCTGCTGAAAAAGTTAACGAAGTTGTTCATGAATACCAGTTGTCCGAGGGGGACACCGGTTCGCCGGAGGTTCAGATAGCGCTGCTGTCAGCCCGAATCAACGACCTTTCCGGTCACTTTGCCACCCATAAGAAAGATCACCACTCTCGGCGCGGCTTGCTGAAGATGGTGAATCAACGCCGGCGTTTGCTGGCTTACGTCAAGGGAAAAGACGTCGATCGCTACAAGTCGCTCATTCAGCGCCTTGGCCTGCGCCGTTAAATCCCAACGTTTTTTGCGAACCCGGAACTCCCGGGTTCGCTGGTTTTTACCTTTGACGCCAGCAGGCGCCAAACCCTCTACTCAAGGATAATTTTGTGGCGAAGATCACCAAAACCTTCAACTACGGCGGACGCGAAGTCACCCTGGAAGCCGGCCAAATTGCGCGCCAGGCTTCAGGATCCGTCATGGTCAGCGTTGACGAAACCGTTGTGCTGGTCACGGCTGTGGGCCGCAAAGGCGACCCGGGCGACCGCGGCTTTTTCCCATTAACGGTTAATTACCAGGAACGCACTTACGCGGCGGGCAAGATCCCTGGCGGCTTTTTTAAGCGCGAGGGTAGGCCGACCGAGAAGGAAACCCTGGTTTCCCGTCTCATCGACCGGCCAATCCGGCCGTTGTTCCCTAAGGGCTTCATGAACGAAGTTCAGGTGATTGCCACCGTTATGTCGCTGAATCCTGAAGTGGACTCTGACATTCCGGCGCTGATCGGCGCCTCTGCAGCACTGGCTTTGTCCGGTCTGCCCTTCGCCGGTCCAATCGGCGCAGCACGGGTGGGTTACGTCAACGATAACTATGTATTGAACCCGGATCGCAGCGTCTTGGCGGAGTCCAAACTGGACTTGGTTGTGGCGGGCACTAAGGGTGCAGTATTGATGGTTGAGTCCGAAGCCGACCTGCTGTCGGAAGACGTCATGTTGGGAGCGGTCACCTTCGGTCACGAGCAGATGCAAGCGGCCATTACCGCCATCAACGAAATGGCGGCGGAGGCCAACGTTGACTCCTGGGACTGGCAAGCGCCAACCCGTGATGAGTCCATCGACAGCAAAGTGGCGGAAATCGCCGGTGCTGATTTGAATGCGGCCTACCAGATCGCAGACAAGATGGAACGCTATGGCAAGGTCGGCGAAATTAAAGATCGCGTGATCGTATCATTGTGTCCTGAAGGCAGCGAGTTGGATCCAAAAGAAGTCGGTGCGGCGTTTTCGGCACTGGAAAAATCCACTGTTCGCGAACGAGTGCTAGCCGGCGAGCCGCGGATTGACGGTCGGGCCAAGAACACCGTCCGCCCAATCAGTGTGGAAGTGGGTATTTTGCCGCGAGTTCATGGTTCAGCCCTGTTCACGCGCGGTGAAACTCAAGCCATCGTGACCACAACGCTGGGTACCGGTCGGGATGCGCAAATCATTGACGCCATTGAGGGTGAGTACAAAGAACCCTTCATGTTGCACTACAACTTCCCTCCCTACTGTGTGGGAGAGGCCGGATTCATGGGTGGTCCCAAGCGCCGAGAAATTGGTCACGGAAAACTCGCCAAGCGCGGCGTTGCTGCGGTGATGCCTGGTGATGAGGCCTTCCCCTATGTGATTCGCGTTGTGTCAGAGATCACCGAATCCAACGGTTCCAGTTCAATGGCCAGTGTCTGCGGTAGTTCATTGGCCATGATGGACGCCGGTGTGCCTCTGAAAGCTCCGGTTGCGGGTATCGCAATGGGGCTGGTTAAAGATGGCGATCGTTACACGGTGCTTAGTGACATCTTGGGTGATGAAGATCACCTGGGTGACATGGACTTTAAAGTTGCAGGGACCGAAGACGGCCTCACAGCACTGCAAATGGACATCAAAATTGAGGGCATCACTGCAGAAATCATGCAGACCGCTCTGACTCAGGCCAAAGAAGGCCGCTTGTTCATCCTGGGTGAAATGGCCAAGGTCATTTCCTCAGCGCGAACCGAGATGTCCGAATTTGCACCGCGCCTGATTCACTTCAAAGTACACCCCGATAAAATCCGTGACGTCATTGGTAAAGGTGGCGTAACCATTCGCTCCATCACCGAGGAAACCGGCACAACCATCGACATTGCTGACGACGGCACAATTACCATCGCTTCGGTCAATAAAGAAGCCGCCGACGACGCTCGCAGCCGTATCGAACAGATTACCGCCGATATTGAGCCCGGTCAGGTGTTTGACGGAAAAGTGGCAAGAATTATGGATTTTGGCGCCTTCGTCACCATTGCTCCGGGCAAAGACGGATTGGTGCACGTGTCTCAGATCTCTCACGAGCGGGTCGAAAAGGTCAGCGACAAGCTGTCTGAAGGCGATTCGGTGAAGGTTAAAGTGCTGGAAGTGGACAAGCAGGGCCGCATTCGCCTGTCCATGAAGGCGCTGATTGATGAGCCTGCATCTGGCGAGTAACTTTGCTTCGCCGGCGCTACAAGCGTCGGCCTGACGGCAAACAGGAGGCCTCCGGGGAAGTTAACCGGGGGCTTTTTTGTGGTCGAAGCTTTTGCTAACGCTATCGTTGATCGAGCGATTTTTATCGCTAAGTTGGCAGCAGACTGCGACAATAAACGCTGAGCTGAACAACTCACTTTTAAAGGCTTAAAACGTTATGGCAAAGATACTGATTCCCCTCGGTATTGTTGCGGCGGCAATTGTGGCATTGGTGTTGCTAACTGGGCTTCGCCCAGAGCCCGAGAAGGTCGAACCCCTTCAGGCTGCTCGCGTGGTTGAAGTCATAACAGCACGTCGGTCTAACCATCAATACCAGATTGCCTCCCAAGGCAATCTGGCACCAGTGACTCAAACCGAGCTGGTTGCTGAGGTATCTGGGAAGGTTGTTTGGGTTTCGCCAGAATTCGTAGCAGGTGGTTTTTTCTCTGCCGGACAGCCGTTGCTGAAGATTGATCCCAGTGATTACGAAGCTCAGCTGAAACAGGCCGAAGCGTCTCTGGCCAGTCGGCAGGCTCAGTTAGCCCAAGAAAAAGCTCAGGCTCAACAAGCCCAGCTGGATTGGGATAAGTTGGATAGCCGGCGCGGTCAGAAGCCGTCTGCGCTGGTCTTAAGGGAGCCCCAATTGGCTGAGGCACAAGCCAACGTCAAAGCTGCTGAGGCTGAACTTGATCGAGCCAAGCGCAATTTACAAAGGACCAGTCTAGACGTGCCTTACGCTGGGCTTGTGCGGCGCCGTGATGCAGATCTAGGCCAGTTCCTCAGCGCCGGTAGCCCCGTTGGTGCAACCTTCGCTGTGGATTACGCTGAGGTTCGCCTACCGCTATCGACGGACGAATTGGCCTTTGTGGATTTGCCTGCGGCCACCGGTGATAGCGATGCCGCGGTGACCCCGGTGGTATTGGAAACTCGGATAGCAGGTCAATGGGTGCGCCGAACCGCTACCCTGGCGCGCAGTGAACAGGTGATTGATCAGAGCAATCGGGCCATCTATGCCGTTGCCAGACTTGATGACCCTTATTCATTGTCAGACCCCAATAACGGCAACGCGATCCCCATCGGCGCATTCGTCTCAGCCGCCATTGATGGTCGACAGGCCGGACGGGTGTTTCAACTGCCACGAGAGGTGGTTGGGGACAATAACCAGGTAATGGTTGTGGGGGCGGAGAACCTCCTGGAGTTAAGACCGGTGACAATCCAGCGGGCTGATCCAGCCTATGTCTACATCAGTGAAGGCTTGAATAATGGTGATCGCATCATCACCACGCCCATTGATGCGCCAATCCCCGGCACCGCCGTTCGAGTAGTCTCTGATGATGGGGCCGCGGAGCCTGAAGCTATGTCACCGGCAGCTGAGCCTGAGTCGCCGGTAACCTTATCCGAAGAGGTTGAGACCGCAGTCTCAGAAGGCCCATGACGCCGGATCAAGACACCAACGATAACTGGTACGCCGCACTCATCACGTGGTTTGCGCGCAACCCCGTTGCCGCCAATTTATTGATGGTGGTGTTATTGGCGGGTGGCTTTCTGACGGCGCTGGGTATCAAGAAAGAAATCTTTCCTAAAAATGAAATCAGCGTTATCCAGATTCAGGTGCCTTACCTGGGGGCTGCGCCTCAGGAAGTTGAACAAGGCGTATGCCTGAAAGTTGAAGAAGCGATTCAGGATCTTGAAGGTATTGAAGAGCTTCGTTGCTCCGCCACTGAGGGCCTGGGAACAGTAACGGCGGTCATTGACTTGGCCTACGATGTGCCAACGCTGCAGGATGAAATAAAGCTGCGGGTCGACAGCATCGCCACATTTCCCGGTGAGACGGAAAAGCCTTCGATTTTCCGCGCACAGTTTGAGCAACCCATCATGTGGTTGTCGGTGTATGGCGATGTGGACGAACGCACTCTGTATGAGTTTGCGAAAACCACCCGTGATGAAGTATTGGCGTTGCCAGAGGTGACTCGGGCAGAAATCATCGGCGCAAGACCCTATGAAATTTCCATTGAAGCGTCTGAACAAGATCTGGAGCGCTTTGGGCTGTCGTTTGATCAACTAGCCCAAGCGATCCGGCGCAGTTCGTTGGACCTTCCCGGTGGCTCTATCCGAACCGCTGGTGGCGATATCTTGTTACGTACCGCTGGCCAGGCCTACCGCGGCGATGAATTTGAAGCGCTGGTGGTGCGCACTAACCCTGATGGCTCCCGGGTATTGCTCAGTGACGTTGCTAAAGTACGCGACGGCTTCGTTGATACCTTGTTCTATGCGCGGCATAACAACAAAGATGCCATGGCCATTCGTGTGTTGTCGGTAGGGGATCAATCAGAACTCCAGGTGGCCGGCGCAGTGCGCAAATACATCAACGAGCGCCTGCCAACTCTGCCTTCGGGCATTTCTGTGGACTATTGGGCAGATCTATCACCCTACCTGGAAAGCCGCCTGACCATGATGATCAAAAATCTGCTGGGTGGCGCCTTGCTGGTGTTTGCGGTGCTGGCGCTATTCCTGCGTTTTAAGCTCGCATTTTGGGTCATGGTGGGGCTGCCCATTGCCTTTATGGGGGCGTTTTTTGTCATGCCCTATTTTGGCGCCACCATCAACATGATCAGCCTGTTCGGATTTATTTTGGTCCTAGGTATTGTGGTGGATGACGCCATTGTGATTGGTGAAAGTGCCTACACCTCCATCCGCAGCGACGGCCACAGCGAGGAGGCGGTGGTGCGTGGCGTATTGAAAGTTGCAATGCCGGCAACCTTTGGTGTGTTAACCACCATGGCCGCCTTTACGCCTATCCTCACCATTGAAGGCGTATTTAGGCCATTTTTTGCCTCCATGGGCTGGGTGGTGGTGTTGTGTCTGGCATTTTCTTTGGTCGAATCCAAGTTGATTCTTCCCGCCCATTTGGTCCATATGAAAATAGCGCCGCCCGTTGAACCCAACGGTAAACCCTCCATTCGCCAGAAAATTTTAGCGTTTCAGCGACGTTTTAGTGATGGTTTAAGGGGCTTTGTGAATCGTCGGTATCTGCCGTTGCTCAAGCGGGCATTAAAGGAGCGGTACACCACGCTTGCACTGTTTGTTGCGGCCTTGCTGCTGTCGGTGGGCTTGTTGAGCAGTGGCTTGGTGAAGACGGTCGGAATGCCCGATACACCGGGAGATTTTATCCAGGCTGACGTGGTCATGGCGGAGGGGACTCCACAGGAGCGGGTCCACGAAGTGGTAGATTTCCTAGCGCAACAGTTGGCCCTGGCCGAGAGTGAGGTGGCTGAGGCGAATGGACTTGAGACCGATGCCATTGTGGAGACGACCTTTGCATTCACCGGTACTAAACTCAGCGGCACACTGGTTGTAGAAGTGCAAAAAAACCTTCCGATCAGGTCATTGGTCAGCGAGCTCACCGACAGTTGGCGCGAACGGGTTGGGACCATTCCTGGTGCCAGACAGGTAAGTTTTGGTAATGGTGCAGGACCACCAACCGGCGCCGACATTGCCTACCAGCTAGTTGGGCCTGATCCCGATAGGCTTGCCCGCGCCGCTGCAGAGCTTGAAGCGAAGATCGCCGGCTATGCCGGGACCTTTGACATACGGAATTCGTTTGAGTCGGGGGCACGGGAAATTCAACTGGCGTTAACCCCAGAGGCCCAGGCGCTAGGACTCACTCTGCAGGATCTGGCCCGTCAGGTACGCCAGGGCTTTTTTGGTGAAGAGGTTCAGAGAATACAGCGGGGCCAGGATGAAATTCGGGTCATGCTCAGGTATCCGATTCAGCAGCGTGATTCGGTGGGGTATCTGGAGCAAATGCGAGTGCGAACCAGCAGCGGTGACTCGGTGCCTTTCACCTCAGTAGCCCAAGCCACTTTGTCCAGTGGTCCAGTAAAAATCACGCGCTTTGGTCGCCAGAGGACGGTCAGCGTTTCTGCAGAAATCGATGAAGGTTTGGCCGAACCCGGCCCCTTAAAAGCGGAACTGAACGACCAATTTCTGCCCGATTTGTTGACTCGCTATCCAGGGGTTCAGGTGGTTGTGTCTGGCATTTCGAAAGAGTTTCAACGGTTAGGCACTAGCCTGCTTAATGGGTTTGTGCTGGCGCTGTTCCTAATATACGCCTTGATGGCAATACCGCTTAAGTCTTACAGCCAACCATTGCTCATTATGGCGGTGATTCCCTTTGGGATGATTGGCGCGGTGGTCGGTCATTGGTTGGTGGGCTTGCCGCTGAGCTTTATCTCTGCTTTTGGCATCGTGGCGTTGTCAGGGGTAGTGGTCAACGATAGCCTGATTTTGGTCGACTTTATCAACCAATGTCGACGCCAGGGGATGTCGTTGCCGGATGCGATTATTGCGGCCGGTGAACGCCGTTTCCGTCCAATATTGCTGACCTCGCTCACCACCTTTCTCGGCCTGGCGCCCATTGTGTTTTTTGAGAAGAGCATTCAGGCCTTATTGTTGATTCCGATGGCCACCTCATTGGCCTTCGGTATTGTATTTGCAACGGTGATAACCCTGTTCCTGATTCCGATTCTTTGCCACATTCTGGAAGACATCAAGTCGATCAGGGTTGGCAAGCCCAAGGCGGATCAGCTGCCTCAATCAACCGTTGTCAGCAAGTAACGGTTAGACGGGGTCGGCAACTTTCAGCAGCTGTTTACCCTGATTGGCGCCGGTAAATATCCGCTGGAACGTCGCCGGCGCGTTCTCCAACCCTTCCTGTATATCTAACCGGAATCTCATTTCACCGCTGGCAAGCCACTGGGAGAGTTCTTTTAGGGCCACCCCATATTGGCCAGCGTAGTCCAGAATAATAAAACCCTCCATGCGGCCCCGCTGCATGATGAGGTTAGAGTAATTTTTCAACACTGCACCCTCGGGGTCGTTGTATCCCGAGATCGCGCCACACAGAACAACTCTGCCGTTTTGTGCCAGACGCCCGAGCGCTGCGTCCAAGGTTTGCCCACCGACGTTATCGAAGTAAACGTCAACGCCGTCCGGGAAATGGTGTCGAATGGCTTTGGGTAGGGATTCCGATTTGTAGTCGATGGCGTCGCTGAGTTTTGCTTCATCCCGCAGCCAAGCACACTTTTCTTCGCCGCCGGCAATCCCAACAACATGGCAGCCTTTGATGCGTGCTATTTGGCTGACCACCGAACCCGTTGCGCCAGCGGCGCCAGAAACCAATACGGTGTCGCCTTCTTTGAGTGCGCCTACATCCAGCAAACCAAAGTAGGCGGTCATTCCAGTCATGCCCAGAACGCTTAAGGTCAATTTGGGGTCTACGCCCGGTGGGATTTTGCGCGGCGGCAGCAGCCCGGCGCCATCGCTCAGGGCATATTCCTGCCAACCAAACCCGCCGTTGAGCATGTCGCCTTCGGAATAATCCGGGTGTTTGGACGTCACTACCTGAGCCACTGAGCCGCAGCGCATGACCTCGCCGATTTGGATGGCCGGCAAATAGCTGTCTTTTTCATTCATCCACACTCGCATGGCGGGATCAAAGGACAGGTAGATATTGCGAACCAAGAATTCGCCGTCCTTGGGCTCGGGGATAGGGGTTTCCTGCCAGCTAAAGTTGGCTTCGGAGACCATCTCTTTGGGCCGTGAAGACATTATCCACTGTCGATTGGTTGCGGTCATAGGAAAGCGTGTCCTGGATCTGAATGGAGGCCCGATATCATACCCGGTTCAGGGGGATCTCGGAGGCGGCGGGAATCCGTTTTGCTGACCAATGGAGCGATGCCCAGTGCCAAAAGCTCTCCACTGAACTCAGTGCGTCTTGGGGTGGATCTAGTTGTCCTAAGAAACGCCAGGCACGACGTAACGCGGGCATTGGCTTTTGCGGGTCAATGGGGTCAGCACCGGTTTGTTTACTCAGTTTGTTGCCCTGATGATTGATGGCAATGGGTATGTGCAAGTAAACCGGGGTGGTGTATCCGAGTAAGCGTTGGAGAAATATCTGCCGCGGTGTTGAATCCAACAGGTCTTGGCCTCGGACAATTTCGGTGATCCCTTGGTAATCATCATCAACGACCACCGCCAACTGGTAAGCCGGTTGACCATCAGCGCGCCATAGGATGAACGCACCAGCATCGGTCACTAGATTTTGCCGGCAAACACCCTGCAGGGCGTCGGAAAAGACGACCTGACCCGATACTCTGACTCGCCAAGAGCGCGGGGCTCTGCCCGACGGTAGGCCACCGCTGCAGGTATTGGGATAGGTTCTGCCATGGCCCAAGTGCCGTCGACTGCAACCGCAACGAAAAACCTGTCCGCTGGCGAGCAACCGATCCAATGCCTGACGATAGGCCTTGGTCCGGTCACTTTGGTAGAGGGCGGGCTGGTCAGCCTGGAACCCGAATCGCTTTAAGTCCTCCTCAATGGCCTTTGCTGCACCTGGCCGCTCTCGGGGTGGGTCAATATCCTCCATCCGCAACAACCAGCGTCCCTGATGGGCCTGCGCCTGGGCGTAGCTGGCGACCGCTGCAATGAGTGATCCCATATGTAGGCGCCCCGTGGGGGAGGGGGCAAACCGTCCTACATAGGCGGCGGGGCTAACTGCGCTGTCGTCGCTCACAAAAAACCCATAATTCGGTAGCACCACAGACCGCTGCCGGCATCACCGCAAAATTGACCAGGGGGATCATCGTCATCCCAGTGAGCGTTGCGCCAAATCCTAGGGCGTACCAGCGATGATGTTTGATCCATCCGTGTTTGCCGCTAAAACTCAGACCAGCGTTACCCAATGGGTAGTCCAGGTATTCAAAAGCGAAGATCCACACTCCCACCATCAACCAAACCAACGGCGCTAAAATCGTGGTCGGTGGAAACACCCAGCAGGCCAGAGCCAGCAACGCCAGTAGAGCGAAGTAGAGCCATTTTCCCAGTTCGTTAAACGCCGCTTTTACCACCTGTCCGGCCCATCCTGCGGACCGTTCTGACTCCATGATGGGGTGTTCTAGTTTGTCGGCAACCCGTTCGGCAAGGCGGTCGTTGAAGGGTGAGGCCAATAGATTGGCCACCAGCGTAAAGGTGAAAAATACCACCACCAAAATCACCAGAGCCATGATCGGTAACGCAACCCACCATAGCCAGCCTAAGGACTGGGGCAGCAGAGATTCCAGCCAACCGCTAAAGGCTGTCAACGAATAGCTGATGGCGGCGCCAAACACCATGAGATTGACCAGCAACGGCACCACAATAAATCGGCGCAGTCCTGGTTTGGTTAACCATCGAAAACCGCGCAAAGCAAAGCCGGCCCCAGACAAGCATTGTCCCAAGGTCTGAGATATCATGGTTTTGTTAGAGTTGCTGTTTCTAAGTAATTGATTGTCATTGTTATTTTTTGTGTGCCACTTGATTCGGGTTGAAATACGACCCAAATCTTGAGGAGTTAAAACGATTTCCTCAGTGACTGGCGAGTTGTGTCGGCACTGTGCACCACTGTTTAAGGAGTCATTATGACCCGGATTGTGCTTTTTCTGGCCACTAATATGGCGGTGATTGCGCTGGCAAGCATCGTCTTAAAGCTGCTAGGCATTGAAGATGCCCTGGCCCGCAGCGGCAGCGGTATCAATCTGACTGGGCTGCTCATTTTTTCCGCCATTTTCGGCATGGCTGGTTCTTTTGTGTCGCTGCTGATGTCAAAACGCATGGCACTGCGCAGCACTGGTGCTCACGTGATTAAGGAACCGGCAAATGACACCGAGGCCTGGTTAGTGGCAACGGTTAAGCGTCAGGCTGAGCAGGCGGGCATTGGTATGCCTGATGTGGCGGTCTACGACGCGCCGGAAATGAATGCCTTTGCCACAGGTATGAAACGGAACGACGCGCTGGTGGCAGTGAGTACAGGTCTCCTCAGTGCGATGAAGGCCGATGAAGTGGAAGCGGTTTTGGGTCATGAAGTGGCCCATGTTGCCAACGGCGATATGGTCACCATGGGTTTGCTCCAAGGGGTGCTAAATACCTTTGTCATTTTCTTTGCGCGGATTGTCGGCATGGTGGTCGACCGAGTGATCTTTCGCAATGAGCGAGGCGGCGGATTTGGATATTTTATTGTCGTGATGGCCGCTCAGGTTGGCTTAGGCTTATTGGCAAATATCATTGCCGCCTGGTTTTCCCGTCAGCGGGAATTTCGCGCCGACCAGGGAGGGGCAGAACTTGCGGGTCGAGAAAAGATGATTGGTGCGCTGCAACGTCTAGGTCAAACCTATGGACATAGTTCCTTGCCAGACTCCGTTGAGGCCTTCGGTATCAGTGGCAAGAAATCCGGCGGCCTGCAACGCCTGATGATGACTCACCCGCCGTTGGAAGAGCGTATCGCGGCGTTGGCGGCTAGCGCTGAACGGTAGACCGGGCAAATAGCGGCTGGCTTTTTTCATCAACTCGCTACTCGTCGGCATCAGGCGGCGACGAAGGTTCAGCCTCGATGGGCGGGGTTTTTAACCGCCCAGCCTCTCGTAGCGCATCCCGCAACAGGTACTCTATCTGCCCATTGACCGAGCGTAGCTCGTCGTCTGCCCACTGCTGAACGGCGTTGAAAATTTCGTCGTTGATACGCAGCGCAAAGGCTTTTTTACGGCTCACGACGATGACTCACTGAGCGCGGTTTAAACGTCATCACAAGGTCAATACAACGTGCCAGTATTGAGCACGGGTTGGGCGTTTTCGTCGCTACACAAAACTACCAGCAAATTACTGACCATGGTGGCCTTTCGTTCCTCGTCCAGTTCCACGATCTGCTGTCGGCTCAGTTCGCTTAATGCCAGTTCCACCATGCCCACCGCGCCTTCAACGATTCGCTCCCGAGCGGCAATAATGGCGGAGGCTTGCTGGCGTCTGAGCATGGCGTTGGCAATTTCCGGTGCGTAGGCCAGATGGCTGATGCGTGCTTCAATCACTTCAACGCCGGCTTTTTCCAATCGGTCCTGAATTTCTTTACGTAAGGAATCGGAAATTTTGCCAGGATGACTGCGCAGGGACGTTGCATCATCGTTGTCAGATTCGTAAGGGTATGAGGTGGCGAGATTTCGCAGTGCCGCTTCGCTTTGAATGTTGACGAATTCTTCGAAGTCGTCCACCTCAAACACTGCCTCAGCGGTATCAATGACGCGCCAAACCACCACCGCCGCAATTTCAATGGGGCTGCCAGAGGACTCATTGACCTTCAGTTTGCCACTCTCAAAGTTGCGAACTTTGACCGAAATCGCTTTCTTCGCATAAAACGGATTGGCCCAACGCAGCCCTGGGTTACGGGCGGTTCCCACGTAGCTGCCAAACAACTGTAGGACTTTAGCCTGATTGGGATGCACCATGAAAAAACCAAACCACATGACCAAGATCGGCGCATTGAACAGTACGGCGCCGACCACCCATGCTGGATTGGCTAAATCTTTGGCCACTACCACAGCAATAACCCCGATGATTTGCACGATACTGAGTACCGCTAACATTAGATAGCCTGAGGGAACGGAAAGACTCTTTTCTATACTCATACGATTCTCCTATTGATATCAAAATAATATCATAATGAGCTTTGGCCGCCAGTGCTGGAAGTCATCACCCTCAAACATGGGTGGGCAGGCAACCAGAAGAAACAAAAAAAACCCGGTCAAAAGACCGGGCAAAAATGACGGATAGCTGAGGAGACGTGGAGATGTCAGCGTCTGCGCTTAATGGCGCGGTTGCGTTAATACCCTCAAAACACCGGGGTAGAGGGTAGGTGGGCGTTTCCGTCATGGGGGAAAAACGACAGTTGCTCAAGTTCTGCAACGGCCACAGGTGTTGATGGATCGCTGCGCTTTTGAGAACCGGTATTGCGCAGATGTCTCGCTGCCGCAGGGGATACGAATTCGAAGCAGCTGCCATCGCTGAACTGAAGCACCAGCAGGTGTTCTCGTCCGCCGTTGGCAGGTCGGGTAATGACGCCAGAAACCGTCTTGCCAATGATGGTCTGACTGGCTTTCCGAGTCTTTCCCTGGCCTGAAGCCGCAGTTCGAACCCATGTGGGTCCGGCATTACGGTTTGCTGCCTCGGGGGCGGTGTCGATCTGTCGATTGGCGGCTTGCATGGCGTTCTCCTTTAGCGCGAAGCTATTGGATCACGCCGATTTCTCATTTCCTGAGAATGACCCAGAAGCAGAAGGCCTTTTTTTGCTCTGGTTTAAAATCAACACATTGCCAAGCAATACCAGCACCATTCCCGCGATTAACCATCCGGTGACCGCAAGGCCTTCAAAAATCACTGCCAAGAGTGTTGCCACAACGGGAAACGCCACCACGGTGTAGCCAGCACGGTTGGCGCCCATTCGCTCGATCAAAGTGAGATACAGAACAAAAGCAGCAATACTGCCTCCCATAACCAGAAAGGCCATGGATCCGATATAGGGGACTGATGGATCAAAATTGAATTCCCGGCCCAGAACCAGGCAGACCAACAGATTAAAGAGCGCACCGTAGGTCATGCCCCAAGCATTGACCTGTACTACCGGCAAATGGGTTAGGGCATGTTGGGATAACACGTTACCCAATGACGCAGCCAGTGCGCCCAGAAGCGCCATGCCACCGCCGATCAGCAGGGTGTTTGAGGTATCTAGTGCACTTAGTGATGGCCAAAACAACACACCAATGCCTAGCATTCCTAGTGCTGCGCCGCCCAGCACCTCACGACCAGAACGGACCTTCAAAAACAGCCTGGCGTTGACGATATTCATCCACACAATGCCGGAATAAATCAGCGCGTTGAGGGCAGAACTGATGTGCTGCTGGGCCGCGTAGGCCATCAGGTAGTTGATCCCAAACATCAACAGACCCACGCCGGCAAACAATTTGTGTTGGGCCAGCGAATATCGCAGTGGGCGAGAGGTCAGCAGGCAAAAGGTCAATAAGAGCGCGCTGGCAGCGGTGTAACGGTAAAAAACCGATACTTCTGGCGCAACAACGCCCAATTGAAAATTGATCGCCAGCCAGGTACTGCCCCAGATCAAGACAGTTAGGGCGTATATGATGCTATTGCTCATTTAGTGATCACAGCAATGGCTCAGCCCAGCGGAGCAGGGGGCTGGTCGTGGCCTGCAGCGTTGCTCGGCGGCTGTAGGCCAATGGGACACTAACCGCTGCCTTAATCGGGCAGCTAGGTAGCGTCGAGCAGCCCAGGAAAGATAAGAACGCACAGTGAATGACCATAAAGCGGCAACAGAGAGTTCTCTGGAGGAGGGTAATCGGAGGCGTATTGGTCTCATGGCTCAGGCTCAGAATCTAAAGTATTTGGGGAGCTTACTTGGCCCACTGAATATATACAGATACAAAAAATAAAAAAACCGACCTATACAAATCTTCTTTCCGCCTGTTAAGCGCCAAGTGTGCATCTCAGGCCGAAACTGTCACTGACTGATCTAACAGCCCCTTTGGTGGGTGTTTAAACCTAAGGCACATCCGTCTGCCCACCTCACTCGCCCGCTGATCTGGCAATGGTGCGCAAAGGCTCAAGCTTTTGGTAGGTTATTGTTCAGACGAAAATTGGACGCTGGAATGAAATACGTGAAATTGACCATGGCGACATTGGCACTGATTCCATTAGCCGGAATGGCTCACGATGGAGAACCGTTGAATAAAGACGGCTGTCATCAAGACGAACGCTTCAATAAGTACCATTGTCATGCGGGTGAACTCGAAGGACGAACTTTCGACGACGCTGAGCAGGCCGCCAATGCCTTAATCCAAGAGGCTATTCGGCCCAAAAATCAATCCAGCGCGGGTCAAACGGAAGATCCGGAAGTCGATCCTAGCTAACGCGCTATCCCAAGCTCATCTGATTGCCGCAAAGCTGCGGCCTAGACGGATAAGGGATTAGCCGTGACCGCCGCTATTAAGGGTGGTGTAGATAAAACCCAACAGGACTAATGCCACCGTGGGTGGAACCACCCAGCGGATCCAAAAGACCACAAACGGCATTTTGTTTTCCGGGTCTACTTGGGATTGAGTGGCTGCACGGCCCAACCCCCAGCCCATAGCGGCAACCACAATCAACGCGCCGACCATAAACATGGCAGAGCCAAAGATCGTATCCAATGTGCCAATCCAATGCGGGTTGAATGCGATTGGGGTCACAATCAAGGCCATGACGCCAGCACAGCCCAATCCTAACCAGCGTTGATGGCGCTTTAACGGCCCCAGTTCGGAAAACCCGGTCTGAAGAGCGGTTAGGGTGGCGACTACCGTTAACAGAGCCACCGATACCCATGACGTTAAAAAGACTCCAGCCAGGACGCGACCGCCGGGGATAAGGCTGAACAGGGTCGGCATCGTCTCAAACAACAGTCCGGGGCCAACGGTCATATCAATACCGTAGAGCAACACCACCGGCACGATAAATAGGCTTGCCATTAACGCTGCCATGACATCCAACGCGCTGGTGGTGATGGCGGTACCTAACAGGCTTTGGCTTTGGCGCATATAGCTGCCAAGCACGACACCAATGGTGCCGCTAAGCCCAACCGAGAAACAGGTTTGTCCGAGTGCGGCAAAGGCGACCTCGGGGCTGAGTCGACCGAAATCAAAGCGCAAAAATTCCAGTAACCGGGGCGCGGCACCGTCCAAGGTAAAAACGGTGAAAATGGTGTACAACGCCGCGACGCCAAAGGCCGGCACCAGCACCATGTTAGCCGCTTCAACTCCCCGCCTCAGGCCGCGACTGACGACCAGCAGAGAAATCACAATCACCAGGAGGCCAAAACCCCACTGAGTTCGGTGGTTGGCCAGTCCGTCGCGATAGTTGTCAAGGGATTGCTCACTGAAACCCTGGGCAAATGCGAACCAGGTGCTGTAGGCCACGTTGCCAATGACTAAGGCGTAGTAACTGACCGTGACCAACAGACTACACAGCAGCAGTGTGCCAATAATTGTGCCGGGCGTTTTTCCAAAGGCTTGGGAAAGGGCGCCAATCGGGCCTTTGCCAGTTACCCGGCCCAGACCCCACTCAGCGCATAGTGCTGGAACCGCAAATATCAGCATCAGCACCAGGTACATCAGTAGGAATGCGCCGCCGCCGTACTGGCCCATCATGTAAGGGAAACGCCAGACGTTGCCCAGCCCCACAGCCATGCCGGTCATGGTCAAGACGGTGGCCCACTGAGAGGAGAAGGTTGGACGATTCATAAATCAGGTATTAACCGCAGTAAACAAGACCCCGGCGGATTGCCCGCCGGGGTTGGGATTATCGCGGCGATTAGAAGCGCCAGCTTGCCTGCAGTGCCACTGAACGCGGTCGCTCTACAAAGGAGTACTGGCTGTTCGAACCGAAGGTGCCAGACAGAGGCACGGGGTTTGAATAGCGAATTACGTCTTCGTCGTTGAGGTTTCGCGCCAGCAGCGCCAATTCCCAAGTGTCCGCCGCATTACTCAGAGCCAGGCGTAAATTAACCTTGGCGTAGGCATCCTGAATGGCCAACGGGTCATTGTTCTGGGAGGTGAAAAATTCGTCAGTGAAGTTCACGTCCAGATTGCTGCGAAAGACTAGGCTGTTGCTAATGTTGGTTTGGTACTCCACACCCACTGAGCCCGAATAATCAGCCACGTACTGGTTGGTTTCACCGGTGCGATCGCACAGTCGGTCGCCTTCCGGGTCAGGTTCGCCAAAGAAACACTGGCCGTTCTCAAAGCTCTCAAACTCAAAGTCGATGAATGCCAGGGATCCATACAAGCCAACGGAATCGGTGAGCTGCCAGCGTCCGTCAAGTTCCAATCCTTTGACATCTGCTTCGGCGGCATTACCCACATTGAAACCCAGGGTGCCATCAAAAATACTGATCTGTAGATCTTCATAGTTGGTGAAGAATGCCGCCGCGTTGAGTTCAGCGGCGCCGCCAGCCAGGCGCATCTTGGCACCCAGCTCCAATGACTCAGCCTGTTCATCTTCAAATTCGAAGGTGCCATCGGGTAGTGTGCCTGGTGCGAAAAGTCCAGGCAGCCCAATGGCTGACGCGCCAGGAACGGAGTTCGACCGGGTATCAAAACCGCCGGCTTTAAAGCCAGTGGCAAATGAGGCGTAAAGCATGGTGTCCTCGGAGACGTCCCATTGGGCATTAACCGACACATCGGTCGAGCTGTCATCCCGTTCGCCGGCTAGGTTGTGTCCAAGCACTTGAATACCAAACAAATTGGCATACACCGCCGCCGCGGTACCAAAACGCAGAGCATCGGTTGCTGGATCGATGGGCGCGCCCGAGGCAAAGTCTGATAGGACGATGTCTCGTGTGGCTTCTTTGGATTCATCGGTATACCGCAGGCCCAAGCTCAATCTTAATGTATCGGAGACATTCCAGGTGGCTTGGCCAAAAATCGCTAGCGAGTCGGTTTCCTGGGTGAAGGTTCGAGCTGCCGCACTGTTGACGAACAGGCCGCCGGCCCCTGGTGCTACCAGTGAGTCCACCACCGGCCCGAGAATACTGTTGCCGGGCACACCCGTTGAGTCTGGGGATGACTGGTCGTTGGTCTGGTAGAACGCTCCGACGATCCAGTCAACGGTCTCGCCACCGGGTGAGGTGAGCCTGAGTTCCTGGGAAAACTGGTCGTAGTCTTCTTGCAGCGGAGCCAGGATTACGTTCGCGCCGCTGAAGTCGCAATCACACAGTTCGCTGAACTCGTACTGCACGTAACTACTAATGGATGCCAGGGTGAAGCCGCCAAAGTCGTAGTCAACGGACAGGGTGAAGTTGTCCGACTCGTTGTTGCTAAAGTCTCCATTTGAGCTGCGTCGAAAGTCTTGTTCAACATCCAATACCGAGGGGTCTTGACCGAAAGCCAAGGCAAGAAACTGGGAGTAGGGGATGGCCAGGGGGTTGGTTGGGATTGGCCCTGGAAAGGCGAAGGTGTCACCGACAACTTCCACTTGGCGGCCGCGCACATCAAATTCGTTGCGTTCAAATTTCGCCGCAATGCTCAGTTGGTCGCTAGGGTCCCAAGTCAATGTGCCGCGAACGGTTAATTCATCTCGGTTAGGCTCATCGCCGCCGATGGTCAGGTTTTCGATGTAGCCGTCCAAATCTCGCTTTCGAATCGCAAGGCGTCCAGCCACTGTCTCGCTGATGCCGCCAGATAGGATGGCGCTGATTTCAGTTTCGCCGTGGTCTGGCTCGTAAAGTGCGGAGACAGAGCCTTCGAAATCGTCAGTGGGTCGGGCCGTGGTCAGGCTGATAGCACCAGCGATACTGTTTTTGCCGAACAAGATACTTTGCGGGCCGCGTAGCACTTCGACTCGTGACATGTCGAACAGCGGCGAGCGGGCCAGCTGGCCGCGGCCGTAATGCACGCCATCGACAAACATGGACGAGGATTGCTCAAATCCTGGGTTAATCCCCGAACCGATGCCGCGAATATAAATGTTATTGCCTATGCCGGTTTCCGACATAGTGAGGTTGGGAACGTAGTTTTGCAGGTCGTCCAATTTCTTAAGGCCCACCTCGTCCATCTTGCGACCAGTCACCACGTTGACCGATATCGGGACGTCCTGAAGGTTCTGTTCGCGCTTTTGTGCGGTGACCACAATTTCTACCAACTGTTGTGCCTGCGCGGGCAGGGCTAGCCATATTCCAGCGGCGATCAGTGTCGAACGGGTCAGCGTCAAGCGGCGTGAATGTGCGTTCATAGTCCCCTCCAAGGGTTGTAGGTCAGTCCGCTCTTTATACGCTAATCGGGCAGATTTTTGAACTTGCGTTTGAATACAGATTGACGGACTGACAGGGAGTTGCACAGGTTTTCGATGTTTCTACATTAATTCTCAACATGCTGAGACTAACCCTTGCGAGATTCACTCCGGGGGGGCAATAATTGACAGTCATCGGGTTGCTCGGAGGTTCTGTCGTTATGTCATCAGCGTTGTCTACGCCCCAGGCGTATCTGTATCACAGGGAGCGCCACTGTCCCGATACGCCGTTTTTGCATCAGCCCGTAGAACAGGGCACTAAGGTTTTTACCTGGGGAGACTGTGCTGACCATGCCCGTCGATTGGCCAGCGCGCTGCGTGCAATGGGCTTTGAGCCCGGCGATCGGATCGCCATATTTTCTCGTAACTGCGCCGAGTGGATCATTGCGGATTTGGCCCTCATGGTGGGCGGGTACATCTCGGTTCCCATCTACTCATCGGCCAGCGAAGACACCACCGCACACACCTTGTCAGATTCCGGCGCCAAAGCGGTTTTTGTTGGCAAACTAGATCATCCCGAAGAACAAGACCGGGGCATCGGCAGCGACATCATTCGTATCGCCATGCCTTATCCCACCTTAGATTGTCAGCACCAATGGCAGGATTTGCTCACCGACCACGAGCCGCTGGCAGATAACTTCGAGCCAGACCCAAACGATGTCATGACTTTGTTGTATACCTCTGGCAGCACCGGTAAACCGAAAGGCGCTGTCCACAGCTATCGTAACTTTATGTTTGCGGGCCAACAGATTGGTGAGGCGTTAAACCTGGGTACCCAGGGTCGCCTGCTGTCCTATCTGCCTTTGGCTCACTGTACTGAGCGCGCCTATGTGGAAGCAGCATCCTTGGTCCATCAACCCCAGATTTGGTTTGTCCATTCGGTGGAAAAATTTAGCGACGCTTTGGTGGCCTGTCAGCCGACGATTTTTGGTTCGGTGCCTAGGCTCTGGAAGATTTTTCAGCTTCAAATTTTGGCGAAGATGCCAGCCAATCGGCTAGAGTTCTTGTTGAAAATCCCCCTGCTCAGCGGCTTGATAAAACGACGTATACGGCGCCAGATGGGGTTATCCAGTGCGGATTGGTTTATGAGTGGTTCGGCGCCGATAGCCGGGGCTTTGCTTGACTGGTGGCAGGCTTTGGATATGCCGCTATCTGAAGGGTGGGGCATGACCGAAACCTTCGCTTACGGCACCTTGCTATCTCATGGAGAGGAAATTCGGCGCGGCACCATTGGCAAGGCCTGTGCCGGCACCACGCTTCGATTAACCGGTTCTGGTGAACTGGAAATTTTCACCGAAACCCTGATGTCGGGATATTACAACGCACCAGAAAAGACCGCTGAGAGCTTTACCGAGGATGGGTTTTTTCGGACCGGTGATCGAGCAGTTATTGATGCCGATGGCTACGTCAAAATCACCGGTAGAGTGAAAGACATCTTTAAGACGGCGAAGGGGAAATACGTATCTCCGGTGCCGATAGAAAGCCGCCTGGCGAGAAACGAACACGCGGAACTGGTCTGCCTGGTGGGTTCAGGGCTAACTCAGCCCGTGGCCTTAGTGGTCTTGTCTGAGCCATCCCGAGGACTTGCTCGTGAGGTGTTGGAAGAGAGTCTAGAGGCGACCCGGCAGCAGATTAACGCCAGCTTGGAAAGTCATGAGAAAATTGACCATATGCTGGTGGTGGCAGAGGTATGGGATACGGGCAATGGGCTGCTCACTCCCACCTTAAAAGTGCGCCGGCATTCGGTGGAGAAACGCTACGCTAGAGCCTTGGCCACCCTACACAAAAAACCGGTGGTATTTCTGACGCAATAAATTCTGGATTGTGCAGGTCTCATGTCGGGACAGAAACCTTCAACTGTCGCCGCCCCTTGGCGGTCCACCTGTAATTATTGGAATGTAAAATGACTAAAGCCACCTCTTTTGCCACCGCTGTGTTGGCCTGTTTTGCCTTTGTGGGCGTCGCTGTTGCCGAAGTGCCCACTGATGCCAACGACGTTAAGCCGCTGTTACCGGGTCTTAAAGCGCCTGCATTTTCTGCCACAACAGCCACCGGCGATACCTTTAACCTGGATCCAGAGAATATGCAGCGACCCGCTGTGCTGATTTTCTATCGAGGGGGCTGGTGCCCGTTCTGCAATCTGTATTGGTCTAAATTGCGGGAAATCGAAGATGAGTTAATAGCTCTGAATCAGGATGTGGTTTTTATCAGCCCTGATCGTGTTGAGCTACTGGCCGAAGCGTTGGCCGATGAAGAGGATCAGCCCGCCTATCAGTTGGCATCCGATGACGACTCTAAAATTGCCGAGGCGTTTGGCATTGCGTTTAAGGTGGATGCCGAAACCTACAAGAAGTACCAAAGCTACTCCATTGATTTGGAGAAGAAGTCTGGTTTCGATCATCACCAGCTTCCAGCGCCCGCAGTATTTATTGTGGACACCGACGGCATTATCAAATTTAGCTATGTGAACCCGGACTTTACGGTTCGATTGCACCCTGACGTGTTAATGGCCGCCGCCAGCAATCTGTCGGACTTTGCTCTGAAGCGTTAACCTTTCAGCGATACCTCTGCACACAGCCTTGATTGATGGCTGTGTGCAGGGGATTGTTATACAAAACGTGACTACTGTATAAAAATACAGTATGCTGTGTTGCATGAGAGGACGCGGCGCTTTATCTAACCCAGAAGGACGTTTCAACGTTCACCGTCACCTACCCGATCCGAATGTGGATCTGGGGCCCAATCTTGAGCAAGGAACTAGGCCGGCGCGGCTGGTTACCCGGGTAAGAAGCGAACCCAGTAGGCGGGTGATCAGTCGCAACAATTCATCCGATATTCCTTTTAACCTTTCGGTCAACCCTTACCGGGGCTGTGAGCACGGGTGTATCTATTGTTACGCCAGGCCGGGGCATGCCTACCTAGGACTGTCTCCTGGGTTGGATTTTGAAACGCAGATTTTCGCCAAACCCCAGGCACCCCAGCGGTTAGAGCAGGAGCTGCGCGCGCCTGGTTATCGCTGCCAGGTGATTGCCATGGGCGCCAACACCGATGCCTACCAGCCAGCTGAACGTCGACTGGGCATCACCCGGCAGTTGCTCAAGGTGATGAATCGATTTTCCCAACCGGTCAGTCTGATCACTAAAAGCAGCCTGATACTCAGAGACAAAGCCCTGTTGTCGACGATGGCCCGACGCAGACTGGCCCAGGTCTCTGTCAGTGTTACCTCGCTATGTGCAGAAACCAAGCGCCGTCTTGAACCACGCACGGCCTCAGCGCAGGTGCGTTTGAAAGTCATTCGAGAGCTGACCGATGCGGGTATCCCAGTGAATGTCATGGTTGCCCCGGTGATACCCAAAATTAC
>CAZLJY010000027.1:0-31820 GCA_964559945.1 uncultured Gammaproteobacteria bacterium
GAGCAAACCGAAAACCCATACGCCTGCCACCGACATTCCCGACATTTGCACCACCCCCAACTTCCAACATAAATGGAAACCGGTGGGCAGCATCAGCGCCATACAGATGCGCGGCGCCTGATCGACAAACATCATGATGTCGGCAGCAGTGCGTCGAGCCTCAACCCCACGGCTGCTGTCCACGATATATTTGCTGGAATAAAAAACCCCTAGATCGCCACCCAGCCAGTAGACGAACAACAATATATGCAGTAGCTTCAGGATCAGTATTTCGGTCATCATGGGAGGTGCGGCAGGAGTAGGAAAATTGTACTAAAAGTATATGTTTAGTACCATTTGCGCCCCCTTTTCCCTCGGCATTACTCAACCCTTGGACTGGCTGACACCCGAAATAGCAGCCCTGAGCGCAACAGCGGTGACCATCGCGTTTGCCCACACCTTGTTGGGACCCGATCATTACCTGCCGTTTGTTGCGCTAAGCAAAGCCCGACACTGGTCACTCAAAAAGACCCTAGGCATTACCCTGCTTTGCGGGCTAGGTCATGCAGCCGGCTCTGTGGTGTTGGGTTTTGCCGGTATCGCACTGGGAACCGCTCTGACCACCATGACCGGAATCGAAAACTGGCGGGGTGATCTGGCGGCATGGGGGCTTACGGCTTTTGGTCTTATTTATCTGGCCATCAGCATTAAACGCCTTAGCCGCGGTCATAACCACTCCCATCCCCACGTTCACGGTGATGGCACCGTTCATGACCACCCCCATAACCACCATGGCCAACACACCCATCCCCACACCGATGCTGGCAACAACCGTCAGATCTCCTGGGCCATCTTTATCGTGTTTGTGCTGGGGCCTTGTGAAGCGTTGATTCCGTTGCTGATGGTTCCGGCAAGCCAGAACAACATGCCGGGGGTTTGGCTGGTCACTGGCCTGTTTGTGCTGGTCACCCTGATGACCATGCTGGCAGCGGTCACTTTGGCATTATTGGGTCTTAGCAAACTTCAGCTGCCGGCCATTGAACGCTATTCAGGCGTTATTGCTGGTACCGCAATCTGTGGCTGCGGGGTCGCGATGGTCGCCGGCCTCTAAGTCGAAGACAGGGTGCTTTCGCGCTAAGATCCTATGCCGCCTTCGGTTCGGAGCCGTCATGATCAAACGCCTACTGCTAAGAACGTTCTTTACGACACTCCTCGTTTTGGCCATTGGCCTGGGACTGGTGCAGTGGCTAGCCCTGCGGTCGATCAATCAAGCCCTTGAAAGCCCACCCGTTGAAACCAAAGATTTAGCACTCAATACCACGCCAGGCACTGTCAGCCCTGAGGTGCAGCCCGTCATTTTCGTTGGCAATAATTGGCAAGGCAGCATTACGGTGATTGACCGAGACAGCCACCAAGTCATTAGCGTCCTTAGTGGTATTCCGGACAAACGCGAACGCCTGGAGCAGGTGAAGGAGCAATTTGTTGGCCGTATGCTGTTCTACGGCATCAAACAACTGGTGGGTGAGGGTCACCATCAGTACGTTGACGATATGTACAGCACGCTTGACGGTCGGCAACTGATTATTTCTCGACCCAGCTTTGCCGACGTTATCGCCCTGGATATCGCTACTGGCGAGATTGTTTGGCGTTTTCCCGTCGCCGGCTTCCGCTCAGACCACATGGCCTTGTCGCCGGACGGCAAACACGTTGCCGTATCTGCCTCCACCGGCAACGTTGTGCATGTCATCGACGTTGCTACCGGAAAAGAGTTTGGCCGCTTTCCCACCGGCGACTCGCCCCATGAAAACGTCTATTCAAAAGATGGAAAGCGAATTTTCCATGCCAGTATCGGGCGGGTGTTCACACCACTGGATTTGGGTAGCAATGGATTGCTGAAAGGCCAACGTCTATTTCAGGTCGTCAACGCTAACACTATGGAAGTGATCGAGCGGTTCGATATTCGAGAAAAACTCGATGCGGCAGGCCTGTCCAATATTAGCCCGGCGATTCGACCTATGGCCCATACCTCCGATGAGAAACGGTTTTATTTTCAGCTTTCGTTCCTGCACGGATTTGTTGAGTACGATATGGACAGCGGGCGCATTACCCGCAAAGTAGACCTCCCCAAACACACCTCCGCCACACCCACCCAGTACGTCAACGATTCGGCTCACCATGGCATTGCCATTAGTGGCGATGACAGCAAGCTCTGCGTGGCAGGCACCATGGACGATTACGTGGCAATTGTTGATATCCAATCGCTAGAAAAAACCGTTCTCACTGGCCTGGGTGAAAAGCCGTATTGGGCCGTCACCGACCAGAGCGGGGACTATTGCTACATCTCCTGGAGCGGCACCGACCAAATGTCCATCATCCGCTACGCCGATGGGGAAGAAATTCGACGAATCGACGTCGGTGATCACCCTCAACGCATTCGCGAAGGGTTTATCACCAAGAGTTAACAACCAGCCCTGTGGTTTTCCATGCTGGGGTAATCAACAGGCCGAGACACCCTAAAGTCAGATTGGCAACCCTAAACGCGAAATCGTGTTTGCCGATGGCTCTGAAGATACAGGGCCTGGATGCGGGTAACGCTTGCCTTAGTCCCAACATAGCAAAACCCGGTGTCGGTTTTTGACCCGCCGCACGATTCTATGGGCTGGCGAAACTTATGGGTCGATAGGCGATTCAACTTGCGGCCATTGGCTCTTGACGTACACTGCATCGCTGACTATTTAATCCATGTAGAAGGCGCAAAAATCATGAATCGGGCGTTCAATTTCAGTGCTGGGCCGGCGATGTTGCCACTAGAAGTGTTGCAGCAGGCCAGCGAAGAGTTGTGTGACTGGCGAGGGACCGGCATGTCGGTGATGGAAATGAGCCATCGTGGCAAAGAGTTTCTGTCGATCTATGAACAAACGGTGTCAGACCTGCGCGACCTGATGGCCATACCCAACAACTACAAAGTCCTTTTCCTCCAAGGCGGCGCCACCGCGCAAAATGCCTTAGTTCCACTTAACTTACTGGGAGAAAAAGCCCAAGCGGATTATGTGAATACCGGCGCCTGGTCAAAAAAATCTATTAAAGAGGCCAGCAACTACTGTTCGGTCAATGTGGCGGCAAGTGCTGAAGCCGACAACTTCACCCGAATCCCAAAACAGGACAACTGGGAGCTGGACCCAAATTCTGCCTACGTGCACATTTGCGCCAATGAAACCATTGGCGGCGTGGAATACCATTTTGTGCCGGATACCGGTGATGTTCCCTTGGTAGCAGATATGTCCTCAAACCTCCTGTCCAAACCGGTGGATGTGTCTCGTTACGGCCTGATCTACGGCGGCGCACAGAAAAACATTGGCCCCGCTGGCGTCACCATCGTGATCGTCAGAGACGACCTGATCGGCCGGGCCGCGGCAACAACGCCAACGGTATTCAATTATCAATTGCAGGCCGACAAAGACTCCATGCTCAATACGCCTTCCACCTACGGCATCTATATCGCTGGCCTTGTGTTTCAGTGGATTAAATCTCATGGCGGTCTAGAGGGCATGCAGGCACGCAATCAGGAAAAAGCCGCGTTGCTCTACGAGCTATTGGATTCCAGCGAATTTTACGCAAGTCCGGTGGCAAAAGAAGATCGCTCATTAATGAATGTGCCATTTACCCTCAATGACCCTGCATTGGACAGTGATTTTCTTGCCGGGGCACAGGCCCAAAACATGCTGCAACTTAAAGGCCATCGATCCGTAGGCGGCATGCGTGCAAGCATTTACAACGCCATGCCCAAAGCGGGTGTGGAGGCGTTAGTCAGCTACATGAACCAGTTTGAAGAGAGTCACTCGTGAGTCGGAAAGCCGCACCATTTAAAGTACTGACCCTGAATAATATTGCCGCCCAGGGCCTGGATCGATTGCCCAGGGAACGCTATGAAGCGGCCTCAGAAATCAGTCATCCCGACGCAATCATCGTCCGCTCTGCAAACATGCACGAGATGGATATCCCCGACACCTTACTGGCAGTGGGTCGAGCCGGCGCCGGAACCAATAACATTCCCATCGACAAACTCTCCCAACTGGGCATTCCTGTTTTCAATGCACCCGGTGCTAACGCCAACGCGGTAAAGGAACTGGTGATCGCAGGCATGCTGTTGGCGGCGCGCAATATCTGCCAAGCCTGGCGCTATACCCAAAGCCTATCTGGCGATGACGCAGCGCTAGCGCAGGCGGTGGAGAAAGGCAAAAAGACTTACGTCGGCTATGAACTTCCCGGTCGCACCCTTGGCGTCATCGGCCTTGGCGCCATTGGCGTGGAAGTAGCTAATGCAGCGCACCTGTTGGGCATGAACGTGCTGGGGTTTGATCCTGCTATCACCGTCCAACGCGCCTGGCAATTAACCGCCGGCGTCCAGCAAGCGGTGTCATTAGACGATTTATTTGCACGCTCAGATATGATCAGCGTTCACGTGCCGCTGATGGATGCCACCCGCCATTTGGTAAACGCTCAAAGACTGAAGCTAATGGGACGTGGCAGCGCAGTTTTGAATTTCTCTCGAGCCGGCATCGTCGACAACCAAGCCATTGCTGACGCCCTGGATAAAGGACAAATTGGCAGTTACATCTGCGACTTTCCGTCCAACACCTTGAAAGATCACGCCAATGTCATTGCCCTACCCCACTTGGGTGCATCAACCGGAGAAGCGGAAGATAATTGCGCCATTATGGTGGCCGACACCCTGAGAGAGTTTCTTGAAAACGGCAACATTCGCAATGCGGTGAATTTTCCTGAAGCCATTTTGCCGCGAACCCGCGATAGTGTTCGACTGGCGATTGCCAACGCTAACGTACCCAATATGGTGGGCCAAATTTCTAGTGTATTGGCAGATGCCGGGTTGAATATCGCTGATCTGCTGAATAAATCCCGTGGCGACATCGCCTACAGCCTGCTGGACGTTGATGGAGACTCCATTCCTGAAACCGTTCAACAGCAATTGCGCGATATCGCCGGGGTATTGAAGGTCAGGGTTCTGCAATAACGTTTACCTTAGGTTACAGCCCAAGACATTCAAGACAGACTGTTAGTCGGTAAATTCGACCACCCGAGTTTGGGTGATAAAACCGGCATCGCTGCCGTCAAAGGCTATGCTCTTGTGAAAATGCAGCTTCAGAGAACTGACCAGTTCAAAATATTGCATCGTCTTGGCGTCGAGTAGTCGTTGAGAGTTTCCGGTCACAACTGGGCCACCTTTAATCACCTGAGGTGAGACCTCATTGTCTTTTTCAGTGCCATAAATTTGATCAATTTGAACACATTGGCCCTGGGGACAACTGACCGCCTTAGATACGATGGTGGTGACCGGATAAAGGGCAGCCGTGCCATTGGGCAGCTCATGGGATGACTGCGCAATCTGAGGTTCCCCTAGGACAAATTGCTGCCCTGCAAAGACCCCATACATTTGCTGCCAGTCATGGCGTGCAGCCTTTTTCAGCGCTGGAATATCCAACATCTGGGCCGTGGTTTCCGCTATCGGCTGGCCAAAATCACTGGCTAGGTTAGCGATAAATTCATCAAAACCACCAATAGATTGAAGCTGTCCTTGGCTATCCAATTGGTAACTTATCGCTATTCTCGCCTTCATCTTGGCCATCGAATCGCTGACTTTCCGGCCGTCCTGAAATAACGTCATGGACACGGGAGTCACGGTCATCGTCCAGCCTGTTGCAGACTGTTTTAACGCCACCTTTGAGATGCTGATGGTTTTTTCCTGCCGGGGTTGACTGACCATCAGGTTTTGCTCGGTGGTGACCGTCAAGGTTTGGGTATAACTGCTCGGTTCCTGCGACCCGAAGCTGAAGATCACAGCGTCAGGCGACTCAACGCCGTCTGCCAGCAATACCACTGGGAAAAGGGTGAGCACTAGAAAATACGCGCTTCGACTACTCATGATCATTGTGTTTCCGATCTTCAGATGCCAGTCTTCGGTGACGTAATTGTATCGACTTTAAGGCGGCAATATGTCTAACCATCGACGAAATGACCTGACCGGCAACATGGTGGCTTGGTCAAGCGGACAGATAGCGGTGCAGATATATCGCGATGTTCCGTCCCTATTGCTGCTCTTTTACATGACCCAGGTGCTAGGTATAAGTCCGGGGCTTGCCGGCTCGGCCATTTTCGTTCCTAAATTAATCGTCTCGGTATTGGCAGACCTAGGTGCGGGCTGGCTCAGCGATCGGTTGCGGCAAAACAATCGTCGCGGCCACCTACTGGTTGCCGGTGCGGCCTTAGCTCCGGTGTTTCTGGTGTTGTTATTCCATGAACCCACAGCCCTTTCACAATCGTCACGGGCTTTGCAAGTTTCAGTGATTCTAAGCGCCTATATGATTGTGTTCTCCCTGTTCTCCGTTCCACACCTAGCCCTGGGCACTGAAATTTCCGACAACTCGGACCGCCGCACCCAGGCCATGGCCTGGCGCACGGCCATGTCAGCCGTTGGCCTTTTGATCGCCGCGTCCGTTGCGCCGGTTCTGGTGGAACGGTTTGGCGGCGGGGCCAGGGGCTACAGTTTGATGTCCTGGGTATTGGCCGCCCTTTGCACCATCACACTGCTCATTGCCTGGTGGGGGAGCCGACACATCGATCTTGGCACGGCAGAACCCACTAGGCTGGAGCAGCAGCCAATAAGATCTGTCGGTCGTTGGCGGGCGTTGCTAAGCAATCGCGGTGCGTTGGGATTGCTGGGCGCATTTATGTGCCAGCTGTGCGCTATGGGTATGGCCTACGCAACGTTAGCCTATCTTTTCAGCTTCAATCTGGCCTTTGAGCGACCCTTGGAAACCATTGGCGTCATGGTGCTGTTGACCAGCGTGATGGCAGTTTGCATGCAGCCGATTTGGGTTGCTGTCGCCAATCGCATTGGGCGCAAAGCGGTATATATTTTGGGGCTACTGGGTTACACGGTTTCCCTCTGCCTGATCGCCTATTCACCGGAGCAAGCCAGCCTCAGAGTGTTTGTCAGCGGTGCCATCATGGGGATGTTTCAGTCCGCGTGCTTTACCACGGTTTACTCCCTATTAAGTGATGTGGTGGAAAAAGATCGCCGGCAGTCCGGAGAGTCTCGAGCCGGCTTTTATTCGTCGCTGTTTACCATTGTGGACAAAGTGGGCTTCGCCCTGGGCGGCACGCTGCTGGTCGGACTGGTGCTGGAATTGACCGGCTTTGTGGCGGGCCAGAGCGTTCAAACCGATGAAGCGAAAAACGGCGTCATATTGGGGTTTGCCCTATTGCCGGCGTTCTTTAATATTCTTTCGCTACTGCTGATCATTGTGGTCTACCCATCCAGCCATACAAAACCCGCCCGTTAAAAACCGATATACGCTGTTGATTTTATTGAGGTAAAAAAATCATCAGATTTTAATCAAGACTCATTGGGCTACCGGAACTAGGTTGTGGATACTCCAATAAGCCTTGATCTCAATCTTATGCCTTACATCACCTTTCCACCGGCACTGAGGATCTGGCGCCGCAGTATCTTGATACTCGTATCAGTTCTAGCCTTGGCGACTCATGCCAACGCCCAATTCACGCTCGATAGCGAGGGCCTGACGGGCCAACATAGCGCCGTTGCTATCGGCCAGGATGACTTACCGATCATCGCCTTTCAGTCCGCCAACGCGCTTAAGGTCATACACTGCCTTACCAGCGATTGCGCGACCTTTGAAGTCTCTGACCTGACCGCCATCGCTATCAGTGCAAACGAAATCAGCATCGCCATTCGAACCGACGGCCGACCGATGATTGCCCTTCAATCCAACAGCTCACTGGCGGTGGAATTGGTGGACTGTGCCGATGCCATTTGTAGCACGGCCACTACACGGAGCTTAGCCAACTCAGGGCGCTACCCGGACATAGCGATTCGCGATGACGGCAGGCCAATAATTGCCTTCCACCGAAGCGCCGATAGGATGGCTGCTATTTACGACTGTAGTGATCAATCCTGCAGCGATGGCATCGTTCGTATCTTAGACGCGCCACTGTCCTCGGCGGGTTCACTGGGTACATTTCCCAGCATCGCCATTGGTTCTGGACTGCCCATCATCAGCTATGTGGAAGGTTTCCCAAACAACCGCTTGATCGTTTTTCGTTGTGCCGATGTCAATTGCGCAACGGGCGCTGCAACAGTTGCTGGAAGCAGCGCCAACAGTTTCACCCAGCTGGTTGTGCCAGCAGACGGGCGGCCTTTGATCGGCTACTACTCTGGCACCCAATTACAACTGCTGGACTGCCTGGACATTGACTGCCTACAAACCACTCAACGCAGCTTAGACGTGAGCTTGGCCGGCGCCAATCTGTCCATAGCGCTCAATGCCAATGGGCTGGCCGTAATGAGTTATTACGATGCCGCCGCTCGGGATTTAAAAACCTATCAGTGTTTTGATATTCGCTGCGCCAGCGGCAAACCCGACCGGGTTGATCAACCCGGTGAGGTTGGCGAATTCACGTCCATCGCTTTGCGTCCAGGAGAAGGACCCATTATTAGCTATTTTGATGGCGGCAACGGCGACCTAAAAGTTTACCCCTGCCCAGATCAAGGCTGTGCGATCCAGATTTTTGATGACGGCTTTGAAGGCCTAACACCCTAGGGGTCTTCGCCTTCAAAACCGTTGGCAAACACATTCAGCAGCAAATTTTGGCCCCACAATTCAAATTTGTTGTCGATGCCGCCGTTGGCATTGTCGTCTCCCCACCAAAGGGCCAAAACCCCTTGGGGTGAGGCGGCAATGCTGGGTAGAAAACCCCCAAAGTTGGTGTCATCACTACCCATGTTGCTGATTTGTGTCTGGTCGGCGCCGGGCGTCGGATCTACGCCGGCCTTTAGTGCTCGTACAATGACTTCTCGGTCGCCATCGCCGCCAAGGTCCACCGTCCCACTCCAGGCCACCACGTAGGATTGTTCGGCGGCCACATAAGCCAAACCCGGCCGACCGGCCTCCAAGCACTGTCCGCCCGGGCCGCAGTCAACGTTCGTTCCGGAGCGAAGAAATCGATCAACAAAGTCCGATACGCTAATCCTGAATTTACCCGCACCTAGTGGATTGCCGCCGGCACTGATCCGCCGCCCAAACATTTCATAAGACTCAGCCACCATGCCTTCCGCTGGGTCGCTTTGAGCAAAGGCAATAAAGTATTCACCCAGATCCGGGTTATAGACAATCTCCGAGCGGGAGGTAAAAAACCCGGGCGTGGCATACTCCACCTCTTGCGCCAACTGCGCCGTGCCGTCAGCAGTGAGCACCTGCAAGCGCGGCGAAAACGTGTTGTTCGTCCATGCCACCAGATACTGATTGTCATCACGGTTGTAGGCCACCGTGGGGTTGCCTTTAAATTGATCAATGGTGTCCACACGCATCGCCCCGCCAACGGGTTGAGCGTTGCTAGCATCAAAGCGCCTAGCCTGAATGGTGCGATCGCCAGTGACAGCGTCGCCCCGCTCCCACACCACCAAAAATTCATCACTCACTGTGCTCACCGCAACGTCAGGTCGCGCATCTACACCGGCCGCACTGTCTATGACAAAGGTAGGCCCCAAGGGCTGACCGGAAGCGGTGATGAGTCGTCCGTAGACATCTATGCTGCTGGCACCAAACTCACTGTCCTGAGCGTCGTAAACCAATACGTAACCGTTGCGATTGGGATCGTAGACCACTCGGCGGTTTTGCGGCGCTCCTCCGGCGCTTCCGATACCGTCCACGCTAGTGAGTAAGATCGGGTCACCAATGGTTGCGCCGCTGCTTGTTAGTCGTAATCCATACACCTCAAACTCATCGAATGAGGTTGGCGCCTCTGGGCGTCGGCCGAGAAAAATGACGAAATATTCGTTGTCGGCAGAGTTGTAGGCCATATCCTGGCGGGCAGCGAAAGCAAAGGTGTCATTGGCCGGACCAAAATTGGTCACCCGGAAATCGTCGGCGCCGACCTCCTCCACACCCGAAATGGATTGACCCGATAGCAACAACAGGGTCAGTGCCTGCAAAAAGCGATAGATATTCATTGGTACCTCGCAAAGGTTTGGCTTCAATGTGAGAAGCGCAACCCAGAACCAACTGGGGTCATCCAGCCCAAAAATGCGATCAAGCACACCATAACACCGCTATAGGTTTTCAGAAATGTCCAATTTCGACTGTGAGCTACGCGATGAAAGATGACGTAATCACTCACGGAAGAAACCAGGGAACGGACGATGACGATATTCACGAAAAACTCACAGTTACCCCGTCGGACCACGACGCTGTGGGCCTCGCTCACGCTGCTAACGGCGATTACTACCAGTCAGGCGCAGACCATTGGCGAACTGGCCGTATTTGGGGACAACGTGGCTGACCCGGGCAACATTCCGGCACTGCTTGAAGCCGGCAATGCCGCAGGGCTGGGGCCGGTGGACACCAATTTTCCGCCGTCACCGCCCTATTTTGGCAATCGTTTTTCCAATGGCCCCGTCGCCGCAGAGCGGTTAGCCGGAATTGACGGCATTGAAGCAAGTTCGGTGACGAATCTGGCGGTTGGCAATGCATTTTCTGCGCAACTACCAGTGAGCTTGGCTGGCGGCGCATTGATCGGCAACGGCAGCTCGATTCCCGGCCCGATTGGGCGCGGTCTAGTGGCACTGAACAATACTGACGTCACGAGTCAAATTGGCCAGTATCTTAGCGCTCGCCCAACCCTCAATGCCGATGACCTCATGCTGGTATACATGAGCGCCAATGATGCGGCACTGGCACTCAATACCATTGCTCTGACCGGCCTAGGTGGCGCCGAAGCGCAAGCGCTGATCATTCAGGGCGCAACAACAAACGCCCTTAACACGGTGGCTGCTGCCGGTCAGCTTGCCGCCGCCGGGGCGCAACAAATTGTGCTGGCCAATTTGCCCGATATAGGCGCCACCCCCGCCGCCGCTGCCGGCGGTCTGGCCGGCATTACCGCCGCCGCTGGATTTACTCAAGTGGCCAACGGTGCATTGGCAACCGCAGCGTCCCAGTTGGCCAATGACAGTGGGGCGGTGGTCACCGTATTTGATAGTTTTAGCCTGCTTAACGACATTACTAGCAATCCCGGCAAATTCGGGCTTAGCAATGTGACCGACCCCTGCCTGGCGGTGCCATCGTGCGTCGGCGACCCAGCCCTGGCTGATGCTTTTTTGTTCTGGGACGAGTTCTTCCCCACCGCCACCGTCCAAGCCATTGCGGCAGCGGCATTGGCAGATACGGTGAATGCTCCCAAAACTCTGGCTGCCCAGGGAGAGGTGAGTCGCTACGCGGCAGAAAAATTTGTTCTAACGATGATCGAACAGGGTTCAGTTGCCCATCGGGATGAACAAGCCAATCCCGGTTGGCGAATCACCGCCGGCGTTGAGCGCCTTGACTGGCAGCGCGATGGTGAGGTCTTTGCCTTCGGTTATGACGCCAGTATTGACCGTTTAAATTTGGCGGCCCAATACCATGGCGACAAGCTGACCGCTGGATTGGTGCTTAGCCGCGATAGTGGCGATGTAGATCATCGCGGTCTGTCATCAGGGTTTGATTTCGATAGTACTCGCCTAGGTCTGTATCTGGGTCGCCAGACGCAATTGTGGGAAGTCGCGTTAGCCCTGAGCTTTGGTGACGATGAACTGGACAACATTGAACGCTTCACCGGCGTAGCTGGACAGATCGCCAGGGCTGAAGGTGATGCAGACACCTTGTCTATGCTGCTGCAATTTCGCCGACACTGGCAGCTTGATGGGGTGACGGTTTCACCCACTGTGCGCCTTGGCTATAGCGACAGCGATTTGGATGAATATGTAGAAAGGGGCGCGGTGGCTCTGGAGCAACGAGTTGACGCTCGCCGCTCTACCGCCAGCTTCGCTGAGATTGGCGTGGGAGTTAACTCGCGCTGGTTTGGAGAATCTCAGGGCCTACAAATCAGACCTTACGGCAGTCTGTTTTATCGCGCGGAACTGGGAAGCGACGAACAAGACATTGCTAGCCGTTTAGTGACCGTTCAAGAGGTGACCCGACGTTTCGCCATCGGTGCACCAGACGCCGACTACTTCCGACTCGCACTAGGGCTTCAGGCCGCCACGCCATCGGGTTGGCATTTTTCCCTGGACGGCGCCCTGGAAGAAGGTGCTGATGCGCTAGACGGGTACCGAATAGGCGCCAGTATCGGCTATCAGTGGTAGGTGTTCAGACCCGTCAGGTGACCAATACTCTCATCACCTGACGGGTCGTCCAGCGAATTACCGGTGAGCTGGTCGACGACAGGGTCCACCCAACACCGTTCTAGCCAAACATTGTTTGACCCCATGGTAACCCCCGAAAATGCGCCGCAACTCATAGATCAAACAGCAGCGGCTGTTGTTCCAGCCAATAAAACGCGGCCATCTCGCCGCGACGCAGCAGAACTTCGAGATACGCTTGACTGAAGCCTGGATCAAAGGTGAGTCGATCAAGGGCAGGAATCATTTTGTCCCTGAGGGCCTCAAGGCGGGCCATCTTATCGATGACCGACGCTAGCTCTTGGGACGGTCCAGAGCGCTCTAATACCGTCGCCATGATTTCTAGTCCCACTTGGGTTTCAATCACTGATGCCCCTGGCAATGTCATCCCTCTCCCGGCATTAAGGCAGGCCCTTGCCAACGGCAGATTGGGATCTTTGCAGTATTTCGATAGACCAATAGCCGGCAGAGCTAAGGCCGCAGCGTTTCCGATTCCCGTGATCCCATACCCAATGGGCCAGACACCTAGTGGGTCAACCTGCACAGAAGGATCAAGGTGGCGCTGGAGAACAGCGATAGTGGTCTCAGCTAACAGACTAAATCCTCCGCGAGACGTGGTCGACATCGGCAGTCTGTCGAGCATATCGATCGCTTGATCGACCTCGTTGGCGGCTAGGTGCGCGGTTGCCGAAAGCAGGTAACCTTGGGCATCTGTGGGTTCATGGGTGATGATTCGTTGGGCAGTGTCTTGGAGGCACAAATGGTCATTGCCACACCACTGTGCAGCCAATCGATTGGCCACCGGATGGGCCGGAAATCGGGTCACGAGATCAGCAAGGGGCGGTGGCGCGCTGGATGAGAGCCGGCGGGCTTCATGGTAACTGCGTTGCAACAACACCAGCTGGGCATCAACACTTGGGTCGCGGCCCAGTCGTTGGGTAAATTCTTCGTCTGATACGAGCGCATCCATAATATCTCCAAGGCGATGACTCTCGGCGGTCATCATCTCTTGGGTGACACAATCCGGTGCACCTGGCGGAAACACAAAAGGCAGACAGCGAAGACGAACATCTTGATCATTTGCCAATTCTCGGCGCAAGCCAAATGGTCGCAACTGTTCTTTATCAGCCCCACTAGGCACCAACCTGACTGAGGTATCCAACTCACCAAACTTCACCCAGGCGTCAAGCAACGATTGTGCATTACCGGTTTTTACCATCTGCCAATGGATATCATTGGCCCGCTCATTTCTCGCTGGCAACGTCTGAAGCTCCAGTGCCAGTCGCGCAAGTTCAACGTCATTGCCACGACGACGGTAAACGTTTTGCTCGATGGCTAACGCGATGCGATGCGCCATTCTCACGGTTCCTGGCAACTTCATCGCCTTTGCTGCGGCCAGGCAGCCGCTGAGCAAAGCCTCGTCGCTGGCCTTTTGGCAAGGATAATTCAACGCGATATTAGGCAAGCTACGAAGATGCGCCAGGGAACCCTCCGCCAGCATAAAACGCCCAACCTCTTGCAGGTTCAATGGATCATCAATAGTGAGCTGAGTCTGGCCAAAGACCTCGAATAACACTTGCACGATGCGCCAGGCGCCGAAATCAATGGACGCTTTCTGCCCCGCCTGGACCATCCATTGAGAGGCATCAGAAATAGCGCCGTTTTCTAAGGCTCGTTGGGCCTGGACTAAATAGCCCACAGCGTTTTCCGGATGGTAGTGCACTAAGGCGTCGGCGTGACGGGCGAAACAGGCATCAAAGCCAAGCAGTTGAGACTCATGGCAATGCGCCAGCATTAAGATTCGTGGTGCAAGCTCTGCAGGGGCCAATTCAATGACAGCGCCCAGCTGGGTCTCAAAAATATAACTCCCAGGGCCCTGCGCCGACCCGGTTCCTGGGCCATCAGGATAGCGGTTCAGCAGCGCAAAGGTCAGCTGTTGTTGCCAACTGGATTGATGTTGCAGCTGAGCTCGAAACGCATCGGAAAACACCACGTTCTGATAACCTTCCAGCAAGCGATTTAGTTGGTTTTCAACCTCCGGTTTCGCTACCCACTGGCCCGCCACAGAAACACGTTCTGGTTGATTAACCTGCTGTGCCCCAGTGGTTCCCAAAACCAGCAACGCGATCACTAAAAGAACTGCTCTCATAGGGACTTTGTACCATTGACGGATTGACATCGCCATTGCCAGAAGTCAGTGGGCGGCCTGAATCTCCTTGATCGTTAATCTATGGCAGCATAATGGGGCAATCATCGAAGCCGGGCAGATCACCATGACATCCAGCCACCACCATTTTATTTTCGCCTTAACCTTAGCCATCGTGAGCGTTACGCCCAGCGTAAGCCGAGCCGATGCCCCCCCTGTCCATCAATGCGACGATCCGGTTCTGATGCTGGTGATCGGGCGATTAAACAGCAAAGACTCACTAAAGGCCTATGGTAAAGCTCTGCGCCAACTCAACACCTACGCCCAGCAACAGGGCTACTACGAGTTTGCCACTCGTCCCAGCGAGACCTTTGAGGGTGAGTGGCCGGATAACCAATTTATTGTGGGCGCCCGATTTCCCTGTGTGGAGGCCGCGCGCGGCTTTTGGTACTCGGAAGACTACCAAGCCATTCGTCACCTGCGCGCCGGCGAGGCAGACATCAGCGTGACCATTCATCCGACCAACGATATCCCAGACTATATTGGGAAGGAACAGCCGCTGCGGCTGTTACCGCCTCAAAAACCCCAAAAAAGCCCGTAAGCTTAGCGCTGAGGGTGGCTGTATTGGGTCCGTTGATTGATCACGGGTATCTGCGCCGAGATACCGTTCTTACGTGCACTATTGGAACGCAGCCTATAATGATCAAATAATGAGTAACATTCCCACCACACTCACGCTGATTCTGGCTTCTATAGGTCCGGGTGAAGTTTCCCCCAGCCATCTCATCAGCACCGGCCCGTGTGACAACCATGCCGCCAACAGAGCCCTGCCCTGATGACCTCTGCAATCAAAAGCCTGCTGATTGTTGAAGACGATCCAGCGCTCCAAAGTCACCTGCGAGAATCTCTCGGCGATCTTGTCAGCGAAGGGTCGCTATGGGCCTGTGGAAACTTGGCTGACGCCCGCCGTCTGCAAGCCGTCAATCAGCCTCAGCTGATTTTGCTGGACGTCGGATTACCTGACGGCAACGGCCTGGAATTGTTGGTGGACCAACACAGCGAGGCGAACCCGGCCCGAGTGGTGATTTTATCCGGCTTCAGCGATGAGGAAACCATTGTCAACGCCATCGGCTTGGGCGCTCAAGGGTATTTATTGAAGCAAGATACCCAAACCAACCTGCGCACCGCATTGGTTGAGATTATCGACGGAAAGCCACCGCTGAGCCCGTCGGTGGCCCAGTGCATCATGAGCCACATCCGATTAGCCGAACCCACCCCAACCGAGGAGCCTTCAACCTTTTTACCGCCACGCCAGCAGCAGACCTTAAACCTGCTCGCCAGGGGTCTGACCTACCAGCAAATTGCGGCGGAAATGGACATCGCGTTTAACACCGTGTCCACCTACGCCCAGGAGATTTATAGCAAGCTCGCTGCTCGCTCACGGGGTGAAGCAGTCCACAAAGCTCGGGAGCTGGGCATTCTTTGAAACCGCAGACCCTTCCTGCGGCGGCGTTAAATGTATTGGGTATCGCCACCCCCTGGATCCTGGCCTTGGCGTATTTGGCGGCGATTGCTTATCTCGGCAACGCCTTCCATCAGCTATCGGCTTTTGAGGTCACGGAGCTGACGAATGTTGAACATCCGGACCAGCCGACAGAACAGCTAGGCCTGGTGCGACGGGTGGAAAACCCGCCACAAGTCACCCCCTTTGCGCATCAATTTGATGGGCCGGATGGTGACCAGGATATCGCGATATTTATTCCGCGGATGAACTCCACGGCACAAATTTTTGTTAACGGCCACCGGGTTCACAGTCCGCCCACGACTTTTCGCGCCAACTATAAATACCAGCCACAGTGGGTGCCATTACCACCAAAAATTCTTAGAACCGGCAGCAACAATGAACTGCGCATCGAACTCAAGGCGGAAGGATCGTCCATGATGCTCAGCACCTTTTACCTGGGCCCGGTCCAGCTCCTGGAGCCGGTTTACGTCATTTTTGACTTCTTTCGCCAGGATTTGCTGCTGGCTGCACTCGCCGCTTCGGTATTGCTGGGTCTATTTATGGCAACCATCTGGGTGGTCAGACCCCAGCTAGCCGAGTATGGATGGTTGGCCTTGGCTTTTCTGGCCTTCAGTTATTACCTGTACAGCTTTGTCGGCCACCGCCAGATTGCCTTGTCCCATTTGAGCAACTGGTCCTATCTGCTAGCCCGGGCCGTGTTCCTGTGGGCTTTTGTCGGTTTCACCCATCGCTTCCTTGACCTTAAAAGACGCTGGCTGGAAATCGCGCTGGGGGTTTTTTATCTGACCGTATTTGGGGTTGGTCTAGTGTTGGTGCTGACAGGTCACAACCGGGAATTTAACTACCTGACCTTTATGACCAGCATGCCTATGGTGCTGCTGGGTATCCTGTATGTCAGCACGTTATTCACCATTGCCCTGTTCAAGCACCCTAATGTCTACTTGCACTGGCTGCTGTTGGGCAGTCTGCTTGGCCTACTGTTGGGTCTGCACGACGTTGCCGTGCTGTTTGATGTTCAGCACTGGCTGATCCGGGATTTTTATTTGTCTCATTACGCCATCGTGTTCATGTCGGCGGGCTACGGCGGCGTGTTGGTTCATCGCATCGCCCAAGCGTTGCTCAATTCCCAGGATCTCAACACAGAGCTCAATCGCCGACTGGACGCCAAGACCGAGGCTTTGGAACAAGAGAGCCGCCAACGGGTGGCATCGGAACGCAAGCTAGCGCTGCATGAAGAGCGCCAACGCATCATGGCTGACATGCACGATGGGGTCGGTGGCCAACTGGTAGGGCTGATCGCTGCAAACCGGCGAGGCGATCTGGATGCAACCGCTGTGGGCGATGAACTGGATGCGATTTTAGCCGACCTGCGCATGGTGTTGGATGCCCTTACGCCCGCTGGTGAAGATTTGGTGCTAGCCATGGCACGCCTAAAAGAGCGATATCACCCCCTGTTGAGCTCCGCCGGCATTACCCTTCATTGGGAAATCGATCGCCAAATTGATCAACTGCCCATGGCACCAGGGCAAACCATCAATATCTTGCGCTTCGTTCAGGAAGCGGTGCAGAACGTGGTGAAACACGCCGCCGCTCAGAACCTTTGGCTATCTCTTGGCCAAACTTCGGAGCAAATCCGAGTGTCGGTGCGCGATGATGGCAAAGGCACTGACCAGCAGCCCTCTGACCCAGAGACCAAAGGCACCGGCTATGGGACTCGAACCATGGCCAGACGGGCCGGCGCGGTGGGCGGTCAATTTAGCCGCGAAGCGGTATCTGACGGAGGCACCCAGGTACTCCTAACCCTGCCAAGGTAAAAAACTTCATCGACCCCCAATTATTTGGGTAAACACTCCCCTCACGCTGAACCACACTCAACCCTCAACTCGCCAGCCATTGCGATAGCACGGCGGTTGAGTGTTGCGGACAGCCTGTTGCTGCCGCCAATTTTTGAGGGCAGCATTGATGAATCGTCACGCCATAACATTGCTTGTTGGACTGTCGGTGGCTGGAATAACGCCCGCCGGGACCCCGTCACTGCCGGTGACTGCTACCACAGTGAACGAAGACTACGAGGTCTCTTGGGACCCCAATCCAGCATCGGAGGATTTCTTCCCGACCAGCAAGGCACTGGCCGCCGCCCTGGCCTTGGATCGGGGCGGACCCAGCCAAGCGGGCAATCCCCGTGGACACCATGAAGGGTTTACCAACTTCCTGTTTCTTTACCCTTATTACAGCGAACAGCCCAAGTCCATGTTCATCTTCGACTGCAAAGCGCCTGACGGCAACGGGGGCTGTGACAATGGCCTGGCGCCTCTGTCTAGCATTCGGTTACCCACGTCAGTTTACGCAGACGAGTCGGACAGCTGCATCAACATGATCACCGGTCACGAGCTGTTTCACCACGTGGAGTTTGCCTACGCCGAACAGATTGGCGGCTCCGGCTGCGGAGGAATCTGGGGAAATACCGTTTGCGAAGGACAGGCTCGAGCCATGCAAGACAAGATTTACACCGTCTTGGATTTTTTGCCTAGCGCCAGTTGCACCGCGCCTTATCTGGGTCAGGTCAATAATTTCCTTGGCGACACCAATCAATCAATTTGGCTGGCCAGCTATGACGCCGCACTCTGGTGGACCTACCTCACGGAGCAATACGGCACAATTAAACAGGAGCCGGGTTTAGGGGTCGATTTTCTGACCCTTTGGTGGGGCCAGGCGGTTGCTGCTGGCTTGCAGGGCGCTGATGCCATGGCCATTACCGACGCAACAATCAAGTTATTTGCGCCATCTCACAATATTTACAGTGCCTTTCAGAATTTCACTATCGCCAACCTGGTCAAGGATTTTGACCTAAGCAACGTCAGCGCCGATTTTCTTAATCGCTACTCCTATCGGGATGAAGATCCGGCCGGCGGCTTCAACATGATGAATTACAACGATGTTTCCATCGATTTCGAGTTGGGTCCCGTGGGTCAAGGTCAGGAGGCCACCCAACTGGTCGGTGTTCAATATTTCGGCGCCCGCTACTTGAGGGCCGATATTTCCAGCTGCCCAGCAAACAAAATCATCCAACTAAAGATCGATGCGGCTGACACCACCACCTCTGGCGCCGACGCGATAACCAGTTACGGGGTGATCATTAATCGCAATGGACGTCCTCAGGAGTTTTACAAAAAGTACGACGTGGACTGGACCATCACCACGTTTCAGCCCAGCAACCAATATGACGAGCTGTACTTGGTGATTGCACCGGTTGCAGGGTTTTGGGCAGGTAACATCACGGTATCTTGCCAAGCACCACAATCGAATTTCGACGTGGATCTCCCGCTAGCTGGCGCCAGCCGGCCTCACTATGGAGGCAGTGCAAACAATCCGGGCACCATCGCAGTTGCGGTAGCTCCCAACAACACCGGACCTGATGGCACAACGCCAGTTGGTGGTTTGTCCGCACTGCAGTTTGAAGCCAGCATCGGTGATCAAACCGCGGAAATACTGGACGTCGTGCCCGACGGCGATGGCTATCTGCTTCATTTGCTGCTGCCCCCGCAAGTAGCTGACGGTGCCTATCCCCTTGAGATACGCGCTGGCGAAGCCGTTGAAACCCTTGATGATGCGGTGGTTTATGCGGAGGCCGTGCCAACTGAAGTCATCGTTGCGATAGATACCTCGGCCACCATGGTGTTTCCGCCTGACGGCGCGAAAATCGACGCCGTCCAGGACGCCGGCCTGCACCTATTGCAACAGCTCGATGGCGTTGAGGCTGTCGGTTTGGTGGCTTTTAGCGGTGACGGCACTGAGCCGAATATCGACGGGCGTATTCTTGCACCGCTAGCCACGGCAGATACCACCCATCGAAATCGTATTCGAGTCGCCCTAAACGCACTGTCGGCGAATGTGAGCGGAAGCTCCGCCATTGGCGATGGACTGATGACCAGCTATCAAATGTTTTTGGCTGATGGCGACCCACAGCGAAACCGCCATACGGTGCTGATTGTTGATGGCCCGGAAAATGAACAGGACCTGTGGCAAGACATCCGCGAGACCATTGTTGATTCCGGCATGATTGTGCATACCGTGGCTCTGGGACCCTTGGCCGATCAGGCCCTATTGGCAGAGATTGCCCACGATACCGGCGGCGAGTTTCGTTACGCCGATGTGCAGCCGCTGTTTGCCGAGGTGTTGGACCTGCATGCAGCCCTAGGCCAGATTGCGGATGTGATTGAAGGGCGCTCCCAGACCCAGCGCGAGGCGCTGACATTGAACGCCGGCAATGTGATCGATTTGGAGATTCCCATATTGGAAGGCACTGAGATGCCTGCAGTGATTGGGCTGCGCGAATCGCGCTCATTGCTGACCCAAGTGGCCATTGACTCAGTGCGATTGTTTCGTCCCGATGGCAGCGAAGTGGTGGGCCGAGGTGCCGAGTTAACTCGCAGCAACGAAGGCAATGCGGTCAGTTTTGTTGGTCCCTTGTCCAAAGGTACCTGGCGGTTGGAGATCATGGCCACAACCGCCGCCGACAACCAAGATGCGGAGGTTGCGGTATCCATACCCAACACCAAGGGACTGAGCGCCCAGGCCGGCTTTTTCCTCCCTGAAATCGACGATGAGCCTGTTGTGGGTTTTGTTGTTGGCCAACCCATAGGAGTGGCTTTTTCGGTAGCCGACAGCCAAGGACTGCAGCCGCTGCGATCATTGGTGGCCACCATCGAAACCCCTGATGGGGACATTCAGACCATTGCGGTACCGGTCAGCAGCGAAGAGGAAAGTCAAACCGAAGCGCTGCGCGTTGAAGAAGGCTCAGGCCCTCGCTCGATCACTTTCTCATTCCAGACCAATGGCGGAAGTCCGGGCGGCTTGCCCGACGATGGCACCAGTGGGCAGCGCGGCGCCTATCAGATACAGCTGGACGCTGAACTTGAGGATGGCCGCAAGCTCCTTATCCATGAGGTCACCCATGTTGATCAGCAAGCTACGCCGCGAGATCGCGACCTTGACCAGTTACCCGATAGCTATGAAGACCGCTTTAGCTGTCTAGACGGCGAGGTGGACGATGCCACGGCAGACAGCGATGACGACCTGTTAACCAACTTTTTCGAATTCAGGCGTGGAACTCGGCCCTGCCTTTCCGACACCGATGGTGGCGGCGAAACAGATGGATCAGAAGTACGCGCTGGTCGCAATCCGCTAGATCCCGGCGATGATGCCTTGCCAATGCCCCTGGGCGGCCACGTGGTGACCCAACGCACAGAACACGAAGAACAAGAACCGCTGACGGACAATGCAGTGACCGTCAAACTTCCGTCCTACCGGCACTATGACAATCTGGTGTTGAAACGTGGCCGCACTTCAGACTCACTTTCACCGCTGGTGACCTTTGATGCCCGCAGCCATGATGCTCAGGAATACGTGGACCGGGGCGTGGAAATTGGCCAGGAGTATTTCTATCAGTTTGAAGGCGAAATGGCAGACGGATCACGCTCCGCTCCAGGCAGGGTTTTCTCGGGTTTCGCCCTTGCCGACAGCAACGCGCCATTAGGGGCTGTCAATATCGCTCACAATCATCTGCGAACTGACGGGAACTCAGCCACTGTGCAAAATTCCATCTACAACGAAGACCCAGCCACTGCCGAATTTCGGGCTCGGCTGGACCAGAGTCGGTATGGCCCCTGGATGCCCTATGTGCCTGAATGGGTCGTGAATTTTGATGCGGTCTCAATACCCACCAATCGAACGGTGTCGGTGCAATATCGCGATGCCAGCGGTAATGTATCCATGAATTATGTAGACGATATTACCCAATGGCCTGCTGGCACTTTGGGCCGAATAACCGGGCGGGTGGTACTTAGCGGGAACGAGGGCCTCAAAAACATTTTGGTTGCGGTGAAAGACGACCCTTTGCAAAAACCTGCCTTAACCGATGACAACGGCAACTATGTGTTGTCAGGGCTGGAGCCTAGCGTCTACGCCCTCGAAGTTACCCGGATGGATTACGCGCCCATGACCGTACCGGGCCTGGAAGTCAGGGCTGGGCAGGACACTGAAGTCCCTGACCAACAGTTGGTGCTTGAAGGCGAAATCGTTTTTAGCGACGGATTCGAATAACAAAAACCTGACCTTCCAACTGCGCCATGCAAGCCAATCTCGGCACCAGGATGTGCCGAGATTCGCCCTTTCGCTTATGCGTTTTGCGGCTCGTCCCGGTAGCCTTCAAAGTCTGCCGGACGCAGGGAAAGTTTCTGCATCAAATACCCGATGGACAAACTGGCAATGGCCACAACATATAGGCTGCTAATGGTGGCATCCAAATAATCCAGGTCAAACCCTCGATCCAGTGCGCCGAACATATGGAATACGCTGAGCGCGATGCTCACGCAAATAGATGACGTTAACGCTGCGGAAATGTATCGAGCCCGGTCGTGTGCGCTTTGGTGAGGATTGGGTTTTCGCCCGCGCAACATCATCGCCCCAGAGAGAGCGATGAGGGTATTTCCCAACACCAATCCTAGCGAGCGAGTCAAAGCGCCGCCCACCCCACCGTGGCTCGCCCCATTAAGCAAGGCGTCAAAGGCGACTGCCGCAAAGATCAAAATAATCGCGATGGCCAGCGTCACTGGCGACACAAAATCGGCCAAACGCCGTGGTACCAAAGGAGCGCGCCGAACCCGGGCGGTGTTTAGTCTGCGCATCATCCGGTACTGACCACAGGCGGAAATCTCAAGGGCCATGACAGGAACAAACTGGACCATGGCAAACAGCAATGGCCAGATCTCAGATATATAGCCGTCGTCGGCAAAGTTCGCGTGATCAACGACAAACATCAACGCCAGCAGGACAACAACTCCCAGCACCGCAATGGCTTTGTTGGCCCAACGGAAAGCGAGTAGTGAACCCACATAGTAGTCCCGGGAGCGGGGATACAGACGAGGATACTGTTCCGGTGGATAGGTTTCGAGCACATGGCGCATGCGTGCTTCCTGTCTACGAGGAAAGTATCGGGAAACCAGCCATATCTGGCCTAAAAAAACAACGTAAAACACGATTTGTGCCCATGTATGCATAGCAGGCTCCTAAGAATTGGGTTCGTTAATAACGTTGCTGAACGCTATTCGAAGCTCTGAATTGGTTGCGCCAAGCTCGCGCAGTTTGGTAACGGTTTCGCGCAGCGTCTGGTTGATCTGAGCGCTGAGATCCACTGTGCAGTTCGCAGCCCCATCGGGATGCACTACGGTGCCGCGATAGCCTCGGCACACGATGACCGCATCACGCTCCAGCAGCCTATAAGCCTTAGCGACGGTTTTGCTGTTGAGCCCTAGATCACCGGCCAATTGGCGTATTGACGGCAACCCGGCACCAGGTTTGAGCATGCCGCCGGCAACGGCGCTTTTGATCTGCTCAATCAATTGAGCGAAGGGCGGATTAGCGTCTTCTAGGTCAATCACGATGTCCATATTGATCGATGTACCATATGTACCACTCGTTGTAATGGTACATATGGAGAGAAAAAATATCAACTCCGATGACAAATGTGAGGTGCGAGCAAATGCTACAGCCGAAAAAACTTCACTGGCATTGATCAATCAGGACACGCTCTTGGAGTGCGCGTTAACCCGGGGAAAGGCAAAACGGTTCTATGCCGGCGGGAGGATTGGTCTCATCTGTGACCGAACTTGTCCGAGCCAGTGCCCGCTAAGTTTAAGGCTAGCGGTCGGTAGGAACGGCTCTTGCGAGGGTGTTCATTGGCGGAATGCAGGTATTCCCGCTGGCCATGCCAAACGTGGATCAGGTCTTTTCACTCACTGATGAAAATTCGACAACCTACCTCAATGCTAGAGCACCGCCAGCTTGCAACCTGAGAATCGGGCACTTCATTGGTGACCTCAACACCCAGTTTTTGCAGATATTCGGTAAAACTGGCGATGTTCTTTGGGCTGCTGAGCGTTCCACTGTCGCCGCTATATTGCTTAACCTCTCTGGCGATATGAATAACGTTACCGTCTGCGTCCTGACCTTTGCGCTCCTCTATTATCAGGTGTTGGCTGCTCATGTGCTTGATGGAATACCGAATCACACTGCCATCAGCGAATTTCACACGGACCTCGGGATTCAGACCAACGGTCTCATGCTGTAGCAAGGTGGCGTTGGTGAAAAACCGATGCCACTGATAACGCCAGCCATGCTTTGTCCGCATCTGTTGTAAAATATCGCGAGCATAAGCGCCTCGGCCAAGGGCTTGATAAGCTGTCTCAATGTTCCTGTTAAGACCCTGGACCACCGGCGCCGACAGATGACGGTCGGACCAAAACCCCAGCATGGGAGTCCACACAGTGAGCATCGACAACACGGCGACCACCCATATCCTCTGCTGCCAGGGCGAGCGTTCCTCGTCGACCCGCGTGTTGCGTGGAACCAAAACCCAAAGGGCGATCAAAGCGAGCCAGGAATAAAAAGCCGTCAGAGCCATCCACAGCAACTTGCGCCAACCTGCCACCTGACGACTAAGGCTAGCGAGCGCCAACGGCACGAACATGAAAAAGATCACCATGAAAAATGACGCGTCGTAAGTAAAATTGAACATTAATCCGATCCAATCAACAGGGAATGAAAGCGGCGTTAGTCCGCTGCATTGGCAATGTAAGCTCTTACTCGTTGCTCAAGAATGGGGAGCGGAAGGGACCCGGCCCCGAGGATAGCCTGATGAAAATCGCGGATATCAAAATTCTCTTTGAGTGCTTTCTTCGCCTCTTCTCTTAATCCCAAAATCGTAATCATGCCCATCTTATAGGACAACGCCTGACCCGGATTCACAAAGTAGCGCTCTACCTCGGTCACGATATCTTGCTGGGATAACGGAGTATTGGTGACGAAATAATCAATCGCCTGTTCACGACTCCATCGTTTGTAATGAATGCCGGTATCAACCACTAGCCTGACCGATCGCCACAGTTCGTTTTGCAATCGACCAAAGTCGTACAGCGGCTCTTTGTAAAAGCCCATTTCCTTCGCCAGCTGTTCGGCATACAGCGCCCAGCCTTCGATGTACGCACCCTGGCCACCAAATTTACGAAACTGGGGAAGACCCTCCATCTCCTGGGCCTGGGCCAATTGAAAATGATGCCCTGGCACACCTTCGTGATAGGTAATGGCCTGGAATACGTATTTCTGCACACCGGTCATGTCCGCTAAGTTTGCATAGTAGACGCCGGGCCGACTGCCGTCCTGACTGGGTCGGTTATAAAAGGCGATTGAGGTGGAGTTTTCCCGCCAGGGTTCCACGCGCCGAACGTCCAATGACGCTTTGGGTAGGGTGTGAAAATACTGATCGGCAACGGCAAAAATTTCCGCGGTCTGCGTTCGAGCATCCGCTAGAAACTGCTCCCGCCCGTCATCGCTGTTGGGATAAAAATTATTCGGATCGGTCCGAATAAATGCGAAAAACTCTTGTAGATCTCCGGAAAATTCCACCGCATTCATTATCTCCTGCATCTCGGTGTGAATCCGGGCCACTTCGCTAAGCCCTAGCCGGTGAATCTCCTCCGGCGACAGATCAAGGGTGGTAGAGGCCTTGACCCGGCGTTCATAGAAGGCCTCCCCGTCAGGCAACGACCAAACCCCTTTATTCATTTCCTGATCAGGTTGCTGGCGCTCAATCTCCGCCAAAAGACGTTGATAGCCACTACGAAATGGCCCCTTTAAGGCCTCTTCGGCAGCACGCAACAGGGCGCGTTTATCCGCTGGGTCCATGGCCAGATCGTCTAGCTTGGCGTTGAAGTCGGACCACAAAGGGTGATCATTTTCGCTGTTATCTAGCGGCTTGCCACTGAGAATACTGCGGATATCTGAGATCATCGGGGCAAAGGCAAAGGCGGGCGGGTTTGCGCTGAACGCTGCTCGATCAGCCATCCGTGCCGCCATGTCGGTCAGTACCGGCTCCAATCCGCGAAGACGCGTCACGTAGGCTTCAGCGCCGACCACATCGGCGATGTTGTGGTTGTTCTGGAGCAGCGTCAGCGGCGAGGTGTACTGCCCGCGAAACTGATCCACCACATAACTTTGGCGGCGAAACCTGGCATCGGCTATTTTTTCGGTGAGTTCGCGACGAAACAGATCATAGTTCAACTGACCTTCGGCGCTGAGTTCAGATCGATCAATTTTTGTCGTGATTTCAGTAAGATCCAACTGCGCCTGCAGACGGTCACGACGCGCTCTGGAGTCGGACTGATCAGTCCACTCAGACTGAGCACCGCCGTCAATTCCCAGTTGGGACTGCCAATTCGGATTCTTGGCAAGTTCTCGATCAAACACCCCATCGATAAAATCTAACAAGCGCTGATCCTCTGACGGCGAATCCGCCAAAGCATCGGACTTGGGCACCGTTGGCGATTGGCTGCAAGACAGTAAAAGTAATGTTGCGACGAGAACAATGCAGTGGCGAATAATCATCATGAGGGATTCCCAAACTCTTCTGATTGATAGTACCAGCTGACCAAGCCACTGGCGGTTGCCAAAGAAGATCTGAACGGCCCTAATATGCCCTGCTCATGAGGTATAGTCGGCCAATGAAAACCGCTCTGTCTCCCTTCCTTATTGTCTTCAGCCTTGTGGCGTCAGGCTGCGCTAGTCGCCCTGAAAGCACCTTTATGACTTTGTCGGTCATTGGCAGCAACGATGTCCACGGAGAGCTTGCTGCCCAGCCAGGTGCCGGAGGTCTTGAGACCTTTGCCGGTTATGTGCAGCGGGTGCGCGACCTGCGCGCTGCTGATGGCGGCGCCGTAATCCTCATTGATGCGGGTGATACCTGGCAGGGCACACTAGAGTCAAACCTGAGCGAAGGTGCGGACATGGTGGCAGCGTACAACGCCATGGGCTACGACGCCGCTGCTATCGGCAACCACGAATTCGACTTTGGTCCATCAGGTAAAAAGGCCATTGCCCAATCGTCATCCGATGATCCCCGGGGAGCGCTAAAGCAGCGAGCCCGAGAAGCGAACTTTCCACTGCTGATTGCCAACTTACGATTCGCTGATTCGGAAAAGCCTGTTGAGTGGGACAACGTTTTTCCGTCAGTTATGCTGAACAAAGAAGGACTGTCTATTGGCGTAATCGGCGTTTTAGCCAGCCGTGGACTGGCCGCCACTATCGCCGCTAACGTTGCGGATCTGCGGTTAACGCCATTGGCCACAGCCATCGAAACCGAAGCTCGCAGGCTGCGCAAACGGGGCGCTCATTTGATCATCGTGGCCGCTCATGCTGGCGGCAGATGTGAAAAATTTCACGATCCTGATGATCTATCAAGCTGTAATAACGCCAGCGAAATTTTTCAAGTCGCCAGAGCACTGCCAGAAGGCTTGGTGGATCAAATTATCGCCGGTCATTCGCATCAAGGGTTAGCCCATCGCGTGGCCGGCATTGCCATTACCTCGGCATACTCCAACGTGAGAGCGTTTGATCGAGTGGACTACCAGATCAACCGTCAAACCGGACAGGTGATATCCCAAAAAATATTTCCGCCGCAAAATATAATCCCTGGCGGTTTGTACGAAGGCCAAACAATTCGGCCACTTCCCGCTGTCAGCACCATTGCCAAACGAGCTAGAAGTCGTGCTAAGGCACTGAAAGAGCAACCCATTGGGGTTGAACTGGGGCAAGCTTTCACCCTGGAGGGAAGCCCAGACTCCTCCCTAGGAAACCTCTTTACCCAGGCAATGCATCAGTCGCTGGAGGCGGAGGTTGTATTGCAAAACGTGCTGGGTGGGCTGCGCACCGCGTTGCCGCCAGGCCCATTAACCTACGGCAATCTATTCAACACCTTTCCGTTTGACAATCGCCTAGTCCGGCTTTCACTGTCCGGTGCACAACTGCGCCAGGTTGCCGCCTCAGAGGCCAAAAGAGGCAGCCGAACCGTCGGCATTTCGGGTGTCTCCATTTTCATCCAGTGTGACGACAACGAGATGACGGTCAATCTTCAGCGAGACGATGGCTCGATGGTGGAAGATCGTGACGTGATCAGTATTGCCACCAGCGATTATCTGGCGCTAGGTGGCGCAGAGGTGCTGACGTCTGTGATGCCCGAAGGTGGTTTCCCTATCGATTTTGGCGCCCCATTGGTCAGGGATATTGTTATCCAATGGCTGGCAGACCAACCATCCCCCCTGATGCCCGCGGCATTTCGCAATGAGTCAATGGTGAACTGGCATCGTCCCGCAACCCTTCCCCAAAGCTGCGTGTTCCAACCGTAGTTCCTTGAGCCTTAAGCCAGGACCACCGTTCTGAGCACCGCATTAACTGCCAAAACCATAAGACACAGCGTGGATAGGGCAAACAGCAACGCGCGAACTTTGACCACGTTCACCAAGCCCTGCCATAGGCTGTGAACGATCCGCAGTATCACGTAGCTCCAAGCGGCAATCACATTAACCATTGCCACGTCGCCAGAAATGGCCAAAACCCCAATCACCGCATAAAACAGGGTCGGCTGTTCCATTAAATGGGTGTAGTTGTGGGAGACCCAATTCACCTTGGCAGGCATGTTTTGTTCGATATCAACATAGCGCCCACCTGGCTGGGTTTTCCTTAGATCAACCTTGGCTTTGGCGAAGGCTGGAAAACGTTTTGCCAACATCCAAACCAAGACCATTAACGACCAAAGCACCAGTACAGCCGCGGGACCAAGAAGTGGATTCATAGCAGATCCTTTAAATGATTCATTGCAAATGTGCGTTGAAGACTCATAGGTTAGACAATATGCCCGCAAACGGGCCATTGCCTAGCGTGTCTCATGCGCGAAATAGTCGTCCTTTTTCTCCCAAGACGCAATCCAGCCTTCATACGGGCCCCTTGGGGGTATTCCCTTAACGGGAAAGGGTCTACTCTGTGCCTCCCTGTAGGAGCCCACCCTGATGGATCCGCTTCACCCGCCAGAGCCGCTGGATTCACCCACAAAACCCATGACACTAGACCCGCCAAAACCGGGTTCCCGAGGTCTATTGCTGTTGTTGGTGTGTATTACCGCCTTAGGTCCATTGGCCATGTCATCCTTTATTCCCGCATTGCCTGCACTGCAGGAAGGGTTTGGCGTGAGTCTGTCGGTAGCCCAGCTCACCTTATCGGTATCGCTTTTGTTTATGGCTATTGGGTCGCTAATTTATGGCGCGTTGTCTGACCGACTGGGTCGCCGCCCGGTGATCCTGTTGGGCATTAGTCTTGCGCTGCTGGGTTCTGTCATCTGCGCTAGCGCCACTAGCATTTGGCTGGTGATTGCTGGGCGCGCCATTCAAGCCGCTGGAGCAACCGTGGGTTTCACCCTATCGCGGGTGGTGGTCCAAGACGTCTACGGCGATAAAACGGCATCCAGCCTACTGGGCTACATTTCGGCAGCAACGATGTTAGCCCCAGTGCTTGGACCATTCATCGGCGGTTACCTGATTGAGTATTTTAGTTGGCGTTACATCTTTGTGACGGTGGCCACATTCTCCATGGCCCTATTGGCCGGCGTATTTCTCCTGCTGCCGGAAACCCGGCCCGCCCATGTGCGAGGCGATCCACAACTGATTCCCTGGAAGCGTTTCGGCAAGCTGCTGTCGCGAAGACCTTATGCCCGTATGGTTATTTACGGCGCCGCATTGCAAGGCGCCTTCATGAGTTTTTTGTCCGCGGCACCCTATCTAATTACCCAATTTTACGGCCTGCCCGCATCAGCCTACGGCTGGTACTTTTTTGGCGTCCCACTGGGCTATTTTATTGGCAGTTTAACCACCGCTAAGTTCGGCAACCGGGTCACCCATCGGTCGCTGATTTTCTGGGGGGCAACAGGCAGCTTACTGGCGTGCACCACCGCGCTAGTGTTGTCCGCGACAACCCAAATCGGGCCCTGGGGCGTGTTTGGTCCCATCGCACTGATGACCACGGCCCAAGCTCTGGCCTATCCGGCTCTTCAGATTCGCTTGCTGTCTGCGTCGGCCCCTAATCAAGGTGCCGGCTCCGGCTGTTTTAGCGCACTGCAGCTACTAACCGGCGGACTCATGGCGCAGATCGTGGGTCAAATTCTGCCGTTCGGCGTGGTCGGTGTCACCACCTTGATGGTGGCTTGCGCGCTGGTGGCCATGACCATCGTTCTCACCCGCCGCCCTGAGCCTCCAGCGAGCAACGTCTAACTCGCCAACGCGCGCTGCCGATGACCCACAGAGCGTTTGATAGAACGTTGATGGATAGAGACTTTGCAAGACATCGACACAGGCTCAGATGCGACAGTTGGCGTTAGGAGCCCTACCCTCGGACCATCCGTTGGACCCATCGATCAATAACTGTCCAACAACAAATTGGTCTCAGTGGCTGTCACCCCATCGATCAATCGAATCACCCCCACAATCTGGTTAAAGGCCGCCAGCGAGTCAGTCTGGATTTCTGCGATTAAATCCCAGCGACCCGTGGTGTGATGGATGGCCGTAACGTTAGGGTTACCTCGCAGCTGGGCAATCACCTCCGCCTCGCGAGCGCTTTGCGATTGAATGCTCATTAGGGCGCGAACTTCTGACTGATCAATATCCGTGCCCACCACCACCGTATAGCCGGTAATCACCCCCTGGTTTTCCAACCGCCGCATGCGATTTTGCACAGTCCCGCGAGAAACCCCCAGGGTCTTGGCCATGTCGATCACGGACATACGTGCATTGTCGCGCAGCAACGCCAATAGCCGCTGATCTTTGGGTTCAAGCTGCATGTATGACTCCAAATTTGTCTTTTTGCCAATTTATTCTATCAATATGCCAATTTAATGATCTTGTTGATCATAAAACTGTCTTTTTAATAGCCATAAAAGCACCTAACCTAGTCTCAATAGATCATTAGCGAGACCATGACATGACCCGATTTGTCGATGTACCCGCACTATGCCGGATGGTGAACCAGATTGGCCCCCAAGACTTTGTCAAAGGTGTGGCCGATACCATGAGCGAAGATTTTCGGCGCTGGGAATCCTTCGACAAATGCGCCCGAGTGGCCAACCACAGCGATGTGGGTGTGATTGAAATTATGCCCATCTCCGACGAATCTCGTTACGGCTTCAAATACGTCAACGGCCATCCCGGCAACCCTGCCCGAGGCGTGTCCACCGTGATGGCATTTGGGGCTCTGGCCCAGGTGGACACTGGCTATCCGGTATTATTGTCTGAGCTAACCTTAGCTACCGCCTTTCGCACGGCGGCGGCCTCCGCTATCGCGGCCAAAGCGCTGGCTCGTAAAAACGCCAAGGTTCTTGCCATGATTGGCAGTGGTGCACAAAGCGAGTTTCAGGCGATGGCGTTTCACACCCTATTGGATATCGAGGAAGTCAGGATTTTTGATCTGGATAGGTCGGCCATGGAGAAACTCCAAAACCATCTGAAGCAATTTCCTGAACTTAAGGTGATCCCCTCGTCATCAGCCTCAGAGGCGACAAAAGGCGCCGATATCGTCACCACCTGCACCGCAGACAAAAAATGGGCCACCATCCTTACCCCCGACATGGTGGAACCTGGGATGCACATCAATGGCGTGGGCGGCGACTGCCCGGGCAAAACCGAACTGCACATTGATGTGCTGCGCAATGGAAAAATATTTGTCGAATTCGAACCCCAAACGCGGGTGGAAGGCGATATCCAGCAGTTACCCGCAGAGCACCCGGTGTTTCCCCTTTGGCAGGCCATTGCCCAACCCGGTTCCGGCCGGGACAACGAGGAGCAGATCACCATCTTCGACTCGGTAGGATTTGCGCTGGAGGACTTTTCCACCCTGAGCTACATCCACCGCATGGCCTTGGAGCTCAATGAGGGGGAAGACGTTGCGTTAATTCCTGAGTTGGACGACCCGAAAGATCTGTTTCAAAGAATCATGGATGAACGCGGTGAATCTCGCCGTCAAGTGGCCGCCTGATCACTCTTCTGATC
>CAZLJY010000028.1:0-31569 GCA_964559945.1 uncultured Gammaproteobacteria bacterium
AAGAAGGTAGCGAAGAAAAAAGTTGCCAAGAAGAAGGTAGCGAAGAAGAAAGTTGCCAAGAAAAAGGTAGCGAAGAAAAAGGTCGCCAAGAAGAAGGTGGTCAGAAAGAAAGTCGCGAAGAAGGCAGCGCGAAAAAAGAAGTAATCGCGCGTGAGTCGACCGGTGCTGCAGATGCTAAGCTCCAAGCTTGTCCTTGCAGCGCCGGCCCTTTTTTCAAAAAAGCGACTCCTATTGTTCGCGGCCTTCCCGTGGTTTTTTTCACCAGTGGCTGCGGAAGAAATTTATCGTTGTACACTGGCCGACGGATCCGTGGTTTTTCAAGACCAGAGGTGTCGAGCCGGTAAATCCCACGTGATTCGAGGCACCGGTCCTTCAGGAGCGATCTCCAGCCGCAGTCTGCAACAGTGGCTAGATCAATCGCCACCGTCACCTGGCAAAAGGACAAGTGGCCCGTCCCGGTCTGTGCCAGTTCCTAGAATCTCAGAACCTCCCCGCGGTCCGTCAACAGCATTGCCCAGTATTCCCCCTTCGGAGTACTTGTTGTCGATTTGTTCTGAGAAAATCCTAGGGTGCACGGCAAAAGGACTGGGTGGGATGGATCAATGTATCGCCAATATTCCAGTTTGTAGCGATGGCAGGTCGCAAAATTGCTGTGCTCAACCATTTTTGGATCGTTACCGAATCATTCGGTCCACCGGAATGGTGCAAAGAGAAGCAGTGAGAGGCGCGTTACTTGGGGTTGCTGGAGAGTAACAAGCTCACAGAAGGCTATCGAGGGAACATCACGAGTTTGCCAGCATCAAGTCTTGGATTTCATCTTTCTGATCAATCGCATCGCGGTATCCTAGCGACATTAGTGCCTGACAATAATCCTGTTCAAACAACAGATAGCTGGCAAGTCGATGATCCGATCCCCAGGCACCGACGCCTGCTAAAAGCATTTTCACACTGGCTGGCATTTGTGTCGCATATTCTGCCACCAAGGCTCGTAGGTCTTGGCTGGGTCTTATTGCCAAGGTATCAACAATTCTCAAGTCGTTTTCTGATCTTTTCTCAGCCGTTAGGTGCTGCAAGGTTTCATTGACACGATCGAGTCGTTCAACATCTGCATCCAGGTTATCCATAAACACGATGTCCAATAAGTGGCCAGCAATTTCTCCGGCGCTTGGGCAACGTGGGGACTCTTTAGGTTCTGGGTTTTCAGTGGCATCCCTTGCCGATATGATCAAAATTCGATCGGCGCCGAGATGGATAGGGGTCGACAATGGTGCAGTTTGCCTTAGGCCCCCATCGCCGAAATATTCTTGGCGAATTTTTTGCGGCGGAAATAACAATGGCAGTGCAGTTGATGCCATCAAGTGATCAACTGTCAATGTTGCCCGACGCCCAACGCGGCGACCACGATGCCAAACTTTACTGGCCGTCGACTGAAAGAATGAAACAGCGGTGCCGGTGGAGTAACCGGAGGCACTGACCGCGATAGACTCGAGATCACCATTATCAATTAAATCTGAGATGCGCTGCAGGGAGGTTTCGCGCTGTAGAAGAGCCCGTAAAGGTGACGTGTTGAGCAATGCTGCAGGCGCTCGTACCCCAAAACGCCCAAACAGTGCGGCCGCTGTCCATCGAGCCATTGAGGCTAAAACATCGGTCCAATCGGTTCGATAAATATGATGACAGCGCATGTTTCGCCAAAACGATGACAATCGCTGGACACCATGAAGAAAGTCGTCAGCATGAGAAGCCATGACTGCGGCATTGATGGCGCCGGCAGAGATGCCCGTATAAATATGAAATGGCGAGGTTTTCGATGAATCGCATATCTCCCCAATAGCCTGCAATGCACCCACCTGGTAGGCGCCTCGTGCGCCCCCACCTGGAAGGTGAAGGGCGATTTTCGGTGTGCTAGGTTTCATCGCCGAACTCAAGGCCTGACTGCCAACATTTCGGGGTTCAGTTGATTCACGTCTTTAACCCCCATCAACATCATGTCTCTGTGCAATTCATCGCGCAACAATTCCGACGCTCGCAGGACACCGGCACTGCCAGCGGCAGCCAGTGCGTACAAATACATCCGGCCGCCGGAACAGGCAGTTGCGCCAGCGGCTAAAGCTTTCAATATATGAGTACCGCGGCGCACACCGCCGTCCAAAATAATCTCTATGTCGCCGCCAACCGCATCGGCAATCAATGGTAGTTGATCAAAGGGTGAGCGGGCGCCATCTAACTGGCGGCCACCATGATTGGATACCATGATGGCGCTAGCTCCGATGTCAACGGCCTTTCGGGCATCTTCTACTGACATTACCCCTTTGATGGCAAACGGTCCGCCCCATTGTTCAATGATGTCTGCTGCATCATCCCAGGTAATGCTGGGTTTCATCTGGGTGTTGATGTAGTCGACGATGGATGAGGAGACGTTTGAGCCGGCTGGAGTGTATCGACTGACATTAGGGAGGTCGAATTTTTCTCGAGCCAGGTAGTTAATCGTCCATGATGGCCGGGTGGCAAAGCCCAAAAGACTCCGAAAGGTCAGTTTGGGCGGGGTGGTCATGCCCGTGTAATGATCTCGCTCGCGATTTCCGGCTACCACTGTGTCGACGGTGAGGGCTAATGCATTGAAGTTGGCTGCCTTGCAGCGGGAAATTAGATCGGCGGTTAGCTCGGGGTCGTTGTGAATGTAAATTTGGAAAAATTTTGGTCCGGTAAAAACGCTACCTAACTCCTCAATACTTCGGGTGCCAATAGTCGATACGCCGAAGGCTGTGCCCAGTTCCTCGGCAGCCGCGCCGACGGCATTCTCACCGTCATGGTGAAACAATCGCTGCATGGCAGTCGGTGAAAAGAAAAACGGTAGCTTAAGGTCCATTCCCAAGACGCGAGTATCTAGACTTACCGAGTCCATTCCAGCCAAAATCCGTGGCACCAGGTCGAGACGTTCAAAGGCCTCGGTGTTGCGCCGCAAGGTGGATTCATCATCGGCTCCGCCATCGATATAGTGAAATAGCGCCGGTGGTAGTCGTCGCTTAGCCAGCCGGCGGAAATCCTCAGTTCGGAAACAGCGCTCAATATTCAACGGTTGTCGTTTGCCTTGTCCAGTTTGAAGGGAAATCCAGGTTGTGTCGGTTGCTTATCGTTAAGGGCTAAATCAATGTGCTGAGGTTCAGCATCGTCAACGTTGTTTATATGTGTCAACGCGATGCCAGCCAATGATATCTCGTAGGGCATGGCGAGTTGAACTGCCGATTTGATGGCGTCGTGCCAGCGCTGTGCTGCGGCTTTTTCGTCACCGCACCAATAGTGGTTTAGGCCCTGGAAGAAAAAGTGTAAGGGATTGCCGACAGGAAATACCCGAGCAAACCCGCGAGTAAACCTTAGCGCATTTCGTACAAGGGTCTTCGCCTCAGCACCTGGACAACGACGGGCGTATTCCAATGCAGCAAATGTGAGCTGAGCACACGGTGCATAGAGCGTAATCTGTGTGGGACGATGCAAAAGTGAATCACATTTTTGTAACTGCTTTAATGCATTTTCATTTTCATTTCTGTGCAAGGCAATCAATGCTAGTTGGCTAAAAACATCCAACTGATTGGCCACGGTGCAAGCGTCTAGCATCTGCTCTGCAACCTCGGTGCATTTCGCCATTGCTTGCATGTCCCCAAGTCGAAAGAAAACCCTGGCTTTGCCACCATGTGCCCATGCAATGGATTGTCGATCGTTACTGTTGTTTCCAACCAGGTTTAGCGCGTCGTATTCTGCCAGCGCCTGACTGTGATTGGCTTTAAGAAGATTAACGATGTTCACAGAGGCCGTCATTGCGCTCCACTGTCGATCATCGCCGCTGTGCTTAGCTATCGCGCGTCCTTCCTGGTATTTTTCTAACGAGTGATCCCATCGACCAATCCCAGCACTATGGGTGGCGGTGAGTAGCAATACCCATGACAGAGTTGGAGGGTGGTTGAGCTCACGTGCCATACGTTCGGCGATTACACAGTAATAGTGCGGAGCTCGCTGTAGCGGAATCACACTGGTAATCAGTCCAAGGTTTGCATATAAACGGATCAATACCCGCGAGACTCCGCCGCTGTTTCCGGCCAGGTTAGCACCGCGCAAACATGCCATAAGCATGCGCTGAGTATTGCCACTCCAGTAATAGATGATGTTGAGTAGTTCCAAGCATTCTGCAGCGTCTAATTGACGCTGTTGTCTTTTTTGGTTGATGGTCCTTTTGGCGGTGGGCGGGCGATAGCTGCGCCAGAATTGTTTGATTGCCTCCCGCGCTAGAGCTAAGGCCAGGGCTGGTTTGCTTTTTGGCAATGGATAACCGAGTTTCTCAAGTGCGCCTTCTAACGTCCGTTGAGCCTCGTCGAGTCGCCCCATATTTCGTTGGGTGCTGCCCAATCGAATCATCCAGGATCCTAGCTCGGAGCGGCTGATTTGAGCGGGGCTTGCCAATTTGAGTGCCCGCAATATGAATTGCTCTGCCTCAGCGTTGGAGTAAGTATCCTGGGCTTCCTGCGCCGCGTAATCCAGATATTTTAAGGCCTTAACATTGTCGCCTGAACGCTCGAAGTGATGGGCGAGCAGCGCTCCATGGTGTTTTACATCGTTGTGGTGTTGTTCAAGCCAAGTCGCAAGAGTGCCGTGCAATTTAGTTTTGAGATCTTCGGGCATCAGGTCGTAGGCCACCTGCTGTGTCATTATCTGCCGAAATGCATAAGATTCTTGGGCTAGTGGGGAGGCCGATTCAGTCAACTCCAAGTCCGTTAGGTGATCCAGATGCTGAGCCACTGCCTCTATGGGCTCAGAGCCAGGATAAATAGCCGCAATCATCGTCAGCGAGAATTGCCTTCCGACAATGCTGGCAACTTTTGCGGTCATCGATTGTTGCGGCGACAAACGGTCAAGTCGCGCCGTGATCACACCTTCAATGGAGTGGGGTAAATCGATATCTGAACCGAAATTCTCGGATAGTCGGCATTGCCTATCGGAGGAAACTTCCAACATGCCTGTATCACGCAGCGCATAAGCCATCTGTTCACTGAAATAGGGATGGCCTTCCGTTCTTGAGTCAATGAGTTCGATGGCTTGAGGTGGTACCTGGTCAACGTCCAATGCATTGGCAACCAATTCGCCAGTTTGAGACAACGATAGTGGTCTCAGCTGAATGTGTTCATCAGCCTGGGTAATGAATTGGGTCATGGTGTTATTTAGGGTTTGGGCTGGGCGTATTGCAATGCCTAACATGACCCATGGGTGGCGCAGCCAGACCCATTGCAGCAAATGTAAAGATGCCGAGTCTAGCCAGTGACCGTCATCCACTAAAATAATTAAGGGTTGATTGCCGCTAGCCTTCATCAACAGCGATAGCACAACGTCTTTCAATTTCTCAGCGCGAGATTCACCAGTAAGGTTGTCGGCAAACGGACTTGAGTCCAGGTTGAGCGTGACAATGTCATTGAGTAGCCCTATACCGGGCGCCAGCGCTGATTTCGCCGATTCGGTTAACCATTGATGCCAGAGATCGCTGTCATCAATTAACGGCTTGATCAGTTGCTGCCAGGAAAAATAAGACGACTGACGTTCTACCTGATCAGCCTGAGCACACAGCAGAAGAACCGGTTGTTTGGCGATTTCATGTTCCAGGCTTTTCAGCAACAGCGTCTTGCCAAGACCGGACGGGGCTTCGATAAAGAAAAGACTCTTACGCCGTTGTTCCACCAACTCTGAGAGTCTGCGGTCAATAGCGGCTATTTCCTGATGCCGGCCAACAATAAGCTGGTCGGTTTCCGCAGCTTCTGACTTGCTAATGACAGCAATGGGTTTGCTGACCGTTACCTGGGCACTTTTGCCTTTTAAGGTCACCGCAAATGGTGCGGCAAAGTGAAATTTTTCTGGGCAAGCGATTCGAGTCGCTTCATCACAGAGAATATGGGTGTTGGCCGTCTGCATTAAGCGAGCGGCAAGATTTACCGGGTCACCCATAATGGTGTATTCCCTGCGGTTTTCGCTACCGACCGCCCCGCAATACACCCGCCCGGTAGTAATACCAATGGAGCAGGTCCAACCCAATTGGTTGAGCGTCTGGTGGATCTTAAGGGCGCAACGAACTCCTCGTTCGGGGTCATCACTGTGGGCTAAGGGTGGCAGCCCGAATGCCGCAAGTAGGCTGACCCCCTTGTCATCGACGCTGAGTTTATTGATGCTTCCTTCGAAGGCGTAGCAACTGCGTTGCAGTGCGACCATAACAGTCTGTGCTTGATCTACTGAGGCAAAGTAGTGCAAGTCCGGCAGATTAACGAACAGTACGGTGATACGTCGAAGCTCCGCTAGGTATTCGTCCTGCCCAGCTTTTAATCGATGCAAAATCGCGCCAGGGATGTAACGCTCAAGTTGATCAACGTTGACGTTCGCGGGCAGTGAATCGCGGATCTCAGGCTTGACAGGCATCGATTGAAGATGAGTTAGCCGATACCCGAGGTCGGGAAGTTTGCTGGTAGTGGGGTTCGCGTCTGGCGTTTGGGTTAACAATGCCTCTGTCTGCGGACAAATTCCGACGTTCCCCGGTGCTATCTGATCACTTACTTTGCCGACTTCATCAAGGGGTTTGCCGGAGATGATGAACTCCCAACGATTGAGTTCGCCTCCCAGGTGGGCAACAGTCATTTCGCCAGTACCAATGGCTACACGCAGCGTTAGAGTGATGCCTTCCACTTCGTGATTGCTCAATGCACGCTGGATCTCTAGGGCGCAGTGGCTGGCCCGCCAGGCAGCGTCCGAATCGGTGTTGTTCGGATCCTTCGATTGCCAGATTGCGATCAACGCATCGCCGGCGAATTTGAGTACATCACCACCATGCTGATGGACTAACTCAATTAGAGGTGTGAAATATGCGTTTAGGATTCGGGTCAGATGTTCTGCCCCGTTGCCCTGTTGGTGGGTCAATTGCTCTGTGAGCGCGGTAAAACCCGAGATGTCAGCAAACATCACACAGCAATTCAGGCTATGGGAGCTGGCGTCAAGTTGATCTGCCTCAAGAAGTCTCTGGACGACTAGGTTGGGCAGATACCTGGCATAAAGCTTGCCAGCGATGTTTGTCCCGTCAGGCATAGCCCATTATAGGGCTAGCCGGCACGGTAACCAGGCGCGGACTTAACCGCGCATTTACCCCAAAAAGGACAGCGTTTGTTGATCAAAGTTGCCTAGATTGGGGAACACTGTTTGCAACTCGCCTGTGGGCACGCCGAACCAACTGGATAAGGTGGCGGCATATTGTTCTACGCCAAGGGTGGGGATAATTCGACCGCGGTCAATATCTTGAGGGCCGTCCAACTGCAAATTTGGCAGCTCACCGTAGATCTGTCCGCCTTGAACCGCTCCACCCATCACAATCTGGTGGGATCCCCAGCCATGATCGGTTCCATCGCCGTTACTGTTTAGGGTGCGGCTGAACTCTGATTGAGTGAAGGTGGTGACGTTGTTGGACATATTTAGGTGATTGAGTGCCGCATTGAAAGCGGTCATCGCATCGTTTAAGAGTTGTAGCAACTCCGGTAGGTCGTCGTTCTGGTTGTCATGAGTATCCCAGCCTCCGAGCTCAACGACGAACGTTTGGCGTTCGACTTGAAGCACGTCACGAATGTCGATCATTCGGGCAACAATTTTAAGTTGGTCCCAGAGCCAGTTGTTTTGGGGGAAGGAGTCGACAAGCGCTTGCCCAAACACGCGTAAATCTGCCTGTTCCTGGCTTTCGGTTTGCCCCTGGCCATTGTCGAGGTAGAGGGCGCTGAAAATCAGGTCGTAGTTGTCTTGTGCTCGCCCCTTAACTCGCGAATATTCGGTGGCGAACAAATTGTCTGATGTGGCCATGACCGATTCGATCACGGACAGTTTTTCGCCTTCTGGGTCCCAGCCCGTTTCTAGACCGATAGGACCTGATTGGCTAATGCTGTATGGCTGAACAATATCTCCTACCTGAAGCAGGTTATTGCCAATAACGCTGACGTTCATTGACGGTGACTGGGAGGTGTTTGACTCATGCAATAGGTCTGCCACACGCCCGAACCAGCCGCGATTTTGTTGGCTGTCGGCGTATGCCCGTTCCCACTGAATGAATTGATCTGAGTGGGAAAAAAGTTGCGGCGGTAATTGCACATTGCCGGCATCTATTTGCGCCTTGGTGACCGGTTCGATCAAGGAGCCGACGTTTGACACAATCGCCAGGTCATTGTTGTTATAGATCCCTTGCAGGCCGCTGAGCAGAGGGTTGAGACCCATGGATGTGTTGTTCAAGGGAAGAATGGACGACGGATTCCAGGTTTCCGAATCTACATCGTATCCAACCGCCATGTTTTGTCGTGTCTGAGTGTAGGTGGCGTAGTCTTCTGCTGGATTGTTATTGTCGCCTGTGGGAACCAACATATTGTAACTATCGGCGCCGCCGCCCAAGGCGATACAGACCAGCGCCCGGTAATCGTTGAAGCCTTTCTGGTGGAGCGTTGCGGCCTGGGCTCGTTGCAATAGGCCCAAAGTACCCAACGTGGAGCCGTTGACGGCGGTAAAGCCTGCGATTTTGAGAATGTCTCGGCGGCTAAAAGGTTTGACTCGACTCATGACTGAACTCCTGTATCAAGCCAGTGTGCGGTCCACTGATTGTGACTATGAATAGGGACGGGGCCCAATGTAGGTCTTTGGCAGAGCATCATCGCTGCACCGCGTTTTGTGGTGAGGTGACTATGTAATACAAAGCCTCATCGACGCGCCGTTGCGCATCGGATTCTCGGATATTGGCGATTCGACTGATAATCACTTGCCGAGCCGTGTTATCCAAGGTGCCGAACAAAAGATCGTTGTCGACTTGGTTCACAAGGGCCGTGGGGTTTCCTGCCAGCGCCAACAAGCTACCTGTTTGCAACTCATGCTGGGTTTGCCAGGGATACTGTCCACCCCAGATCAAGGTGTCCCAGAAATAGTTGGCTAGTCGAACCACCTGGGTCTCGGTGGTGATCTGGAATTCCGGCGAAACTAAGCCCTGTGTTTCGATGGGACCCGGTTGCGCGTAGTCAGGGGTGAAGAAATTAAACACCGATGGAGAGCGTAGCGCAGCCTGGCCGACAAACTGTTGAGGCTGGTAAATGGCTCCCGGCCAACAACAGGATGGATTGCCAGCAAACTCAGGGCTTATGCGCGCATCGTAGACGCGGTTTAAGTGGAGTTGAAAGAACAATGGTTCGCGCAATTTTCCGAAAGTCGCGTTATTGGAAGCACCACTGAGAGCCTCGTTATCGAGGACGATTGCCTTGAAAACGGCTCCTAAATCTCCGCGTACATTAGATCCGTTGTTGTTGAACACACTGGCAACCCGTGCGATGTAGGCAGGACTAGGGTTACTGGTCACCAACCGCTGGATCAAACGGCGCGCTAGAAAGGGGCCGACGTTAGGATGGTTGAATAAGGTATCCAGAGCCATCGTCAGATCTTGCTCGGGTGTTTGGCCAGCCGGCAGTACGACATCGCCCACAATCGTCTTAGCGGTGGTTACATGGTAGTCATCCGGTTGGTTTTCATTGGGGTTGGTCACTGGGCAGGGCGCCATGGGTTCCAGCCAGTTACGTTCCGCGTACTTCCATTCCCAGGGCTCGCAATCCCCATCGCCTTGATCAGCGCCGGCAAAGGTCCAGCCGGTAAATGCCTCGGCCAATGCGACGATATGGCTTTGTTGGTAAGTAGGTATAGGGTTGCCGCCACTGGTACGCAGCGAGCCATCGATATTGAGCTCGTTTAAGCCAATAGAAAACAGCTGCATAATTTCTCGTGCGTAGTTTTCATCCGGTTCAATGCCCAGAAAAGGGTCCCGGGTGCTGCTGAACATACTGAGATAATGTCCCATCACCGGAGTGAGAGTGACTTCTTCCAGCAATTGTCGATAGTTGCCGAATGCGTGTTCGACTAACAAATCATAGTAGTTGGTCAGCGCCAGCGGTTGTCCTTCCAATTCGCCGTTTAGATCGGAAACCACCAGAACTTGCGATAACGCGAAAGCGGCTCGTTGACGAAACTGGTCAGGGGCATTTTTCGCCGTATTGAACCATACCCGTTGCCGTTCACCCTGACCCAAGTCGTTGGGAAACGCTTCAAGCTGCGGGCTATGGTAGGTAGCGGCCATTGATTGCTGCTGATCAACCCATGCTTCAAACCCCATGTTATTGACCGAATCAATGTCGGCCTGGGTGGGTCCATAGGTCACTCGCCATAGGAATGCGCCGGCCTCGGCGTTACCGTTAGGCACAGCGGCTTCGAAGCTGGCGCTAAAGATGACATCATCGCTGGGTTGGGCACCTGCGGTGGTGGCGACAAGCGCCAGAACTAGCAACCATCGATGCATATTTTACCCCTTAAGTTTTGGTCCACGCCTGCACATTTTGCCAGCAACAAAGTTGTCCCTGTGGCTGTGCTAAGGTGCCGCTTATTGAACCACTGTCGATTGTAAAAAAGCGTGAACTGGACCCTAGAAAAAACGCCGTCTGTCTGCTCAATTTACCGCTCAGCGGGCTTATTTTTTGTCTCATTAGTATTTTTTCCCTTTGTTGCCCAAGGTGGGTCTTTGGTACCAGCGACAACCGTGTCCATCGAACCATCAGCGGATACCTCCTTATTCGAAGAAGGCGATCTAAGTAATGGTGGGGGTGAATACCTGTTTTCCGGTCTAATTGCCACGGGACCAGAGCGCCGAGCCTTACTCCAATTTGATTTGACTACTATTCCCGCCGGCTCAACCGTTCAATCGGCGACCTTGGCGGTTAGCGTATCTAGGACGATCTCGGGCACCGTTTCGATGCGGCTGCACGCATTACAGGAATCATGGGGTGAAGGTAGCGTCGACGCGCCAGGCCAAGAAGGGACCGGCGCTCCGGCTGAGCCTGGCGATGCCACTTGGTTGGAGCGACGTTCAGGATCGCAACTATGGACCCAGCCCGGTGGGGATTTTGCGCCGTTAGAATCGGCCCGAACCGGTTTGAGAGATAACGGGCGATACGAGTTTAGCGGCGCTGACTTGGCGGCAGATGTTCAGCGCTGGATTGATGGGGCATCGAACAATAGCGGGTGGATAATGATAGGCAATCCGGCTGCGGGTTTTGGTTCGGCCAAACGGCTCAACAGTCGAGAAAATCCCGACCCCGCGACTCGCCCCATACTGACGGTAACTTTCACCGCACCGGCCGTCGTTGCGCCCGCACCTCAGGCCGTTCCCCTGGGCGGTGGACTGTGGTTGATTCTTCTTTTGATCGGCACCTTGGGATTCACCTGGCGATACGTACATAAATGATTGGCGAAGGAGCGCTAGCGCTACTTCTGATCACCAGTCTGCCCTCGTTGACCCTTTCGGGGCCGGATACCCCTCTGCAGGTTCCTGGCAATGGACCGCTAGCAACACAAGCCATATTTCGCCCTCGGCTTTCAGCCGATGGGCGCTATGTTCTATTTGCCACTGCCAGCGATGAATTTGATTCCAGTGACAGCAACGGATTTACCGATTTTTATCGATTAGATCGTGCTGCGGGCAGTTACCAGCGTGTTAGCGGCAGTGCCGAAGTTCAAGGCAACAGCAGCGCGGCCAGTGGGGTGATATCAGCCGATGGTCAGGTTGTCGCTTTTCACAGCGCCGCGACCAACCTGGTAGCGGACGACAACAATGGCGTAATCGACGTTTTTATTTGGCAGTCCGGTCAACAACTGCAACGCATATCTGCGGGTGTCGGCGGCGTATTGGCTGATGGAAGTAGTCTCAATCCCGCGCTGTCCGGCGACGGTCGATACGTCGCATTTTCCTCCTTTGCCAGCAATTTGGTTGCCAATGACGAAAATGGTTCGTCCGATATTTTTGTTCATGATCGCCAATCCGGCATTACCCAAAGGGTATCAGTGTCCAGCAATGGCGAGCAGGGTGATCGGGGCAGCTTTCAGCCCAGCATATCGGTGGATGGGCGTTACGTGGCGTTTACCAGCGAAGCGACAAATTTTTCTGACAATGAGTTTGACCAGCTCCCAGACTTGTTTCTTTTTGATCGAAGTACGCAGGTCATCCAATTGGTGAACCAATCCACTAGTGGTGTTCGTGCCAATGCTGATAGTGCCGCTGCGGTGCTGTCTCCTGATGGTAGTGCGGTGGCGTTCTTCAGCCGTGCCACTACCTTGGAACCAGGTTTGGAGAATATTTTCTTTGATGTGTTCGTTCGGGATCTACTGAGTTTGCGCACTGACCTTGTGAGTGCTGCAGGAGACGAACCGGCTAACGCCAACAGCTTCAATCCCGCTATTTCTTCCCGTGGACAGTGGATAGCGTTTCAATCAGAGGCAGGAAACCTTTCAACCCAGGATGGCAACACATTTAGCGATATCTACGTGGTCAACCGGTTCAATGGTCAGTCCCATATTGCCAGTCGACGGGCAACCGGCACTAGTGCCAATGAAGGGAGTTTTTCTGCCAGCATCACCAGTGATGGAGCAACGGTCAGCTTTGAAAGTGCCGCCACAGACCTCACGCCAACTGGCAGTGCGGCGACATCCGGATACTTGGCAGTGGGACCTATAGGTGCGGTGGATTCGTTGGCCGTGTTACCGCCTCCGGGTCAGGAACTCGCCGGATCTGTTAACGCTGCGAATATCTCACCTGATGGGAGATACGTTTCGGTAGTCACAGCAGCAGACAATGTGTTGCCTGGTGATATCAACGGTCAACCTGATGCCTTCTTAATTGATCTGAGCACCCGCCAGGTCAGACTGGCTTCTCGCGGCGCTGACGGTGGGTTTGTAGATGGCGCTGATGCTGCTCCTACCATTGCTATGGCAGTCAGCAGCGATGGTTGTAGGACGGCGATGGCCAGCGCCATAGACTCAGCGCAACTGGGCGTCAATCCAGCCATCGTTGATGGAAATAGTGGTTCGGATTTGTTCTTGCGTGATGACTGCGCTGTTGGACCACCTCGGGTCGGTTCGTTAGTTCCGGGCCGGTTGGTGACGGGCAGCTTGCCGAGCCTCGAACCCAATTTATCGGCGGACGGTCGATGGTTGGTGTTTGTCAGCGCCGCGGAGGAATTTCAAGATTTACCCGGTCCTCCTGGGGTTAGGCAAATTTTTCGTCAGTCATTCGATGATCCCTCGGAAAGACAACAAATTAGTACCGTGCAGGGAGTAGGAGCAGAGTTTTCCAGCGCTCAACCCCAGCTATCGGCTGACGGCTCTGTGATCGTTTTCGTCAGCGCTGACCCACAGCTAGATCCATTGTTAGAGGACGCCGTTCGGCCCGCTGCGGGTGTGGAGCAGGTGTATCGATTTGATGGATTGACCGGCCGATTAGCATTGCTTTCTGCGGGATTTGTTGGTGACTCGGCTGGGCCGCCAAACGGTGCTAGTTTCCAGCCATCAATCTCGGCTGATGGCAACACCGTGGTCTTTACCAGTAGGGCCACCAATCTGACTTTGGCCGGCACCCCTCCTGGTCAACGTTTATTTGTGTGGCGCGCCGACGACCAGGGCGGCGGAATGGGTTCTGTCACCTCGCTGCCGGCAACCAACAACAGTCCCGGTTTGGCGCAAAACCCAAAGCTATCGGCAGATGGCATGCTACTGGCGTTCAGTAGTGATGACCCCAACTTAGTGGCTGATGACAATAACGGCCTAATGGATGTTTTTGCGACTGATCTTGTGACCGGTGACTTGGTGGCGGTAGGGCGACAATCTGACGGTAGTCTGAGTGCTAATGGCGGATTGCGGCCCCTAACGGTTAGCCGCGAAGGCAAGACTTATCAGCTTGCTTACCTTGCCATCAGCGACGTTGGCAGTGCTGTTCGTTTTCAGCCCATTGTGCGGTCGGTGCCCACGGCCGTCATCGATTTTTCTATTGAGTCACCGCTGCAATCCGTTGAACGAGGGCATTTCCGTCTCCAGGTTCGCAATACCGGCGGTGTGCCGATCGATGTTGGTGAGCAACTAACAGTAAGCTTGGAGCCGCTAGACCATGTCTTGGTGGATCTGACGCAAACGCCCCGTTGGCGTTGTTCCGTCGGACCGCCGGTGATCTGTGAGTTTATCGGCGATGTACTATTGGGTGGTCAAATCCCACCAGGTGCCGCGGAAATGCTGACCTTCGAGTTTGATATGTTCGCCGGTTCCCAGCCGCTGGTCAGCGGTGCCCATGTGATGATGTCTGGGCAATCCACACCCCTGGCGATATCCCCAGATCTGATTACGGAACGGGTACAAAGTGGCGTTTTTGTCACCCCCCAGTCCAGTGCAGAACTAGCGCCCGGGGTAACCGGACTGTCCCAAGTGTCGATCATCAATGGTGGCCAACAGGTGGTGACAGAGTTGAGTGTGGATGTCGCGCCGTTGATTTTTGGTGAGCCCTTTCATGTTTTTACACCGGCACCGACTGAGCCATGGTCATGTTTGCCGGTTGAAGATCCGGAGTTGCCACCGTTAACCACACGCTGCACATATAGCGGTCCTGCCATTGCACCCAACGACGAAGTGCTACTCACAAGTTCATTGGTCCTGCCGCCTGGAGTAGGGCGCCTGCTGACACGCATCAGCGTCACGTCGGACGCTGAGGTGATATCGCCAGCCAGCGTGCAGTTGATGGTTACAGAAGCGCCTGGACTAATTTTCAGAAGTGGTTTTGAAGGGTGAATCGCCTGGAATAACGCCTAGTTGCCTGCTGAAAACGCTAAGCATGGCTGTAGGTCACGTGTGTCACGATCTCCCTGGTGTAACTATCGCAGAGCGTTAAGCGCCAACTGGGGAAAGTCGGTGATGATGCTATCGCAACCTAGGGACCTAAGACGTTGAATCTGTTTAGGCTCGTTGACAGTCCAGGCGCTCACTGCAATCCCTTGACGTCTTAGTCGACTAATCAGCCAACGAGTGAGAACGCGATGTTCAATGCAGGCTATTGAACAACCCAAGTGGTGAAGCCGGCTAAGCATGGCGTAGTCAATGACCACCAACCCACGTTCCATCGACGGCAACGCACGAGTCACCGCCATTAGGGCATTCTCGCTGCTGGAGGTCGCGCATAATCGCTTCAGTGGCCAATGGGTGAGCTCGACAATCTCGGCCAGTCGCCTTGCTAACCGGCTCAGCGTAAGGGCTGGCGCAGGTTTAATCTCCAGCTGCAAATGTTCCAGATGAGGAAATGCCTGCAGAATTTCGATCAAAGTGGGTACTGGGTAAGCGCTGTGACTTGTTGCCGCGGCTATTGCTGCAGCACTGAGCGACGCGATCTTCCCTGAAACCGCTCTGTTGCGCCAAAGGCTGGCGTCATGGTTAACCATGATTTCGCCGTCTGCGCTCAGGCGCAGATCGATTTCCACCCGCTTGATGCCCAGGCGCACTAAAGCATCTATCCCTGCAAGGGTGTTTTCTGGCGCCTCGCCGGCAGCACCACGATGGCCGTAAATGACCATCTCAGTGGGCGGAGGCATCGCCATGGCCACGCATAAACAGTCGGTAAAGGGTAGGAATGACAAACAATGTGAGCAGTGAAGCAAATGCCAAGCCGGCGACAATGCTGGATGCTACCGGGCCCCATAACAGTGACTTCCCGCCGAGACCAACAGCCAGCGAAAACAAACCGGCGATGGTCGTTGTTGTGGTCATGATAATGGGAATCACACGACGTTTGGCCGCGTAAATCGTTGCGTGCAACGGTCTCATGCCACTTCGTAACCGACTATTGGCAGCGTCAATAAGCACAATGGCGCCATTGACGGCGATTCCGGTTAACGCCACGACGCCGTAAAGCGTATAGACGCTTAATGGGTTTTGGGTCAGGCTGAGGCCGAGAACGACGCCGGTGAATGCCATGGGCACGGTGGCGATAATCAAAAACGGTTGGAAATAACTACGGAACTGGGTAGCGATAATCAGATAAATCAGTCCAAGTCCCAGCAGGAATAAGCCAACAAGCGCATCCAGACTTTCGTTAAGGTCATCTAATTCTCCGGAAAACTCCAAATCCGTGTAGGGATATTGAGCGGCAATCTTATTCCACTCCTCAACCAGAGTTTTGTTCGCTTGTTTGGTGTCGTTGAGGCTTTTATCAAGATCTGCGGTGACGGTAATGGCCCGCCGCAGGTTGAAGTGAAAAATTGAGCTTCGCGTTCCATTGACTTCGGAGTCTAACAATCCGCCTAAGTTGGTCACTTGGCCGTTGGCGCCGACCAATGGGTCCTTCAGCAAATCGGTGACATCGGCCAACGGTTGCCGGTTGGCGCGAACCCGCAGTTCCACTTTCTCGCCGCGATCACGGGCAAACGCCACAATCTCGCCATCAATGTGCAAGCGAGCAATTCTTGCCACCTCACCGGAACTCAGGCCGACCCGACCGGCAGCGCCATGATCCACAGCGAGAGTCATTTCAGGGCTGCCAGGCACGTCGTTATCTTCTACGTCCTTTGCGCCAGCAATGTTTTGCACAATTTTCAGCAATGCATCGGTGGCTTGGCGCAGCTCATCGAAATCGTCGCTGCGAACTTTCACGTTGATAGGCAGTCCGGTGGGTGGCCCGCCGGTGTTGATCCGATAACTGACTAAGGCGTTACCTGCCAGTTTTTGCAGTTCAGGTCGTAATGACTCGATGACATCCGCAGGTTGCTCGGGGTGCTCAGAGCTTGCTGGATTCAGTGACACCTGCAATTGACCGTACTGGTCGCCGTAAACGATCTCTGTTTCTGTAAATTTGATCCCTGCCAGTGCCGACACCGCGCGGACCTGTTCAGGCGGGAGTAATTGTTCAGTGTGCTTGGCCAATATACGGGTTTGGCGCAATGACTCCTGAACTGTGGTGCCAGGGGGCATATCCACATTGATGTAAAATAACCGAACCGGGTCGAAAGTGAAAAATTCCACTCGCACCGCACCAACGCCAATGGCACCGACTGCCATCGCCATCGCCAAAGCGACCCCTGTTAAGCAAAGGGCCGGACGCCGCATGACCTTACACAGCGCGCGCGCATAGATTAGCCGTATCTTGTGAGTCCAACGCCATCGACGGTCTCGATGCCGCATCACCGGTTTCCCGCTGCTGGAAAAATCGACCATATGTGCTGGCAAAATCCAGAACGCTTCAATCAACGAGACCAACAGCCCCACGGTCACCACAAAGGGGATGACAAACATGAACTTTCCCACAATGCCGGGCATTAGCATGAGTGGCAGAAACGCTGCCATGGTAGTGGCGACAGCGGCTGTGACCGGTGCCATCACTTCCTTGAGTCCGCCAATGGCGGCGTCCAGGACTGCCATACCGCGCTGCATTCGGTAATAGATCGCCTCCACCACCACTACGGCATCATCGACCAACATACCTAATACAATAACGATGCCTAAGAGAACCGATTGGTTGACTGTATTGCCAGTGATGGCGATCACCCATACAGTGCCGCTGATAGCAAAAATCAGGCCCACAGTCACTAGTGCGGCGAGCCGCAATCCAAGAAAAATCCAGCAAACACCCAAAACCAAGATCAACCCCAAAAAGGCATTGATTTGCATGGTATTCACCGCATTTTTTGTGGGTATCGTTTGATCGTCAGCCAACAAGATCTCGGTGGCCCCGCCGGCTAGTAAGGTGTTGCGTTTGTCAATGTAGGCGTTGATCTGATTGATCAGTTCTAGCGTGTTGGCACCGCCGGCCTTGGCGATAGAAAACACCACGGCAGGTCTACCGTTCACTGAAACTAGATTTCTAGGTTCACTGCGGCCGCGCTCAATCGTTGCCAGATCGCCAATTGTGGTGGGGGCAATTCCTGGGGTTGGAGAGGGAATCTGGTACCCGGCTAGTTCTTCAAGATTTGCGGTGGCGCCGGGCACCCGCGCATTGTAACGAGCTGAGTCAATGTTAAAGCTGCCGGCATTGACGTCACGAAACGCCTGGGAAAGGTAGTCGGCCAACTGGGTGGCGCGAAGCCCTTTGGCGGCTAGCTGGGCTGGATCGAAATTGACCTGGATTTCCGGTTCATGAAGACCGAAGGCGGTGACGTTGTAGACCCCAGGGATACGCTCAAGGTCAGATTCAACTCTGAATGCCTCTAACCTAAGTTGCTCGTCGTCCGCTTGGCCCATTACTGCTACCAGGGCGGTTGGAAAACCGCTGGATATGGTGAGTTCCAACACGTTCGGCTCGACGATACCGGGCGGTAGGTCCGCGTTGACCGCGTTTTGTATTTCTCGGCGGACGTCATTGACCCGTTTGTCGAAGACTCGCTCAGACAAATCACGAAAACGCACCAAAATATTTGAGGTGCCTTCCCGAGAGCTGCTGCTAACCCAGCGAATGCTTTGCACCGTTCGCAGCGCATCTTCCAGGGGACTGGTGACCAAGGTCTCCACGTCCTGGGCACTGGCGCCCGGGAACGAGGTGTTAATGTTAATCCAGTTCAGGTTGACGTCTGGGTCCTGCTCACGTGGCATTTGGATATAGGACAAGAGCCCCATCACCACAACCACCGCAAACAAAATATTGACCAGTGGGTGATTGGTCAGGAGTTGGTTCATCAGGCCCGAACGGCCAGACGGAAGGTTCGGCTGGGTCACAGATCAGGGGTCCTGGCGACAATCATTCATTCGCTGATGTCCGCTGGTAATGATTTGAGTATTTCCAGCAAGGTTGTGGCGCGAGGGTCGACCCTCTTCAGCTTCAGGCAGCCGGACAAATTTTGGACACTCTTCGTCGGCGACAAAAATCCCAAGAGCGCCGCCTCGTCGCACTATTAGGTTTACCGGTATCAGCGTACCTTGTGCATTCCAGCTTACCGTGCCGCTAGCACCGGGAAGGTCTGGCTCGTTGACGAATAAAAATCGGGCGGGGCTAACCCGGGATTGGGGATCGATGACTCCGGCTGTTGCATCCAGTTGCAGCTCAAATTCGCCGCGCTGGGTTTTGAGGGTAAAGTCCGTCGCCCGGTCCAATGTGTAAAGGTCCGCTGCAGGAATATTGGCAATAACTAACGGCGGTGAGGCATCCACCAAGGTTAACACCGGTTGCCCGGGACCGAGTTGTTGCCCAACTTGGGCATTCCTTGCGATAACGATGGCGTCAAAAGGGGCTTCGAGGCGGGCATAAGATAGTCGTCGTTTGGCAAGCTGAGTCGCTACTTCTAATCGATTGCGGTCAGCGGTTTGAATGCTCAGTTCGGTCTCCCGGTCAAGCAGATCATCGGCGGAGATAAATTCACTGTTTCGCAACCGCTGGGCGCGTTCCAATCGTGCCGTAGCCTGGCGAACCCGGGCATCGGCGGATGCTAACTGGGCTTGGGCTTGTCTTAACTGCAGTTGAAGATCTGTGTCGTCTAGGCGAAGCAGTAAGTCACCGGCGTTGACGCGGTCTGCCACCTGCACCGTGATTTCAATCACGATGCCGGTCACCTCAAGGGTCAGCGGACTGCTGTTCAGGGCGATGACCTCTGCCTGAGCCTGATATCTTGCCGCCACGGCAAGTTCAGAAAGTGGCTTGGATTGCGCGGCTACTTGTGCCGTTACGGGTAACAACGCCACACAGCAATACAGCGCGCTAGCAATCAATAGGTTGGGGGAAGCCATGGGTTGTTTGAACGTGTCCTTTGGGTTTGCGTCAATGGTATCGAATTGACCGCTGCTATGTCCGTCGGCGGTGATCGAAAATGGCGCGACTATACGCGTCATGAGGTGATAATGAGGTATACAAGGAAGCGACTATTTTGTTGTAAAAAAACCACTGTTTTGAGTGCGGATTTTTTACGCTTAGTTAACAAGCTGTGAGATATGGTGATTTCCGAGGCTCGCGACCCTCCCCCTGCTTCCCCCTTTCTTCCGCGAGCTTCAACCGAGCCCGCCTCCCCCAGGAGGCGGGTTTTTTTCGCCCCAATGTCATCACGCCTGCGGCCTTTAGTCCGATCATTCCGACCTAGCCATTGCGGCATCGAGAATGTCTAGCGCCTGAGCGATGGAACCCCGTTGTTCGTTGGTCATCTGGGTAAGCAGACCAGCAACGGGTGAATCGTCAGGCTCCTGGCCCGATTGGGCGAGGGCCTCGCGGGTAGCGATGACATAAACCACTCGTCGGTCTCGTTTGTCCCGCGCGCGGCGAATCAGTGCTTTTCGTTCTAATGTGCCAAGCATGCGGGAAATGGTGGCATTTCTAACCCCCTGGAGCCGGGCAAGTTGGTTTACAGTTTGGGGGCCGCTTTGGGTCAGTTGGGACAGCAAAATTTCCTGTGCCGGTGTAATCCTTGCGGCATCGCTTTTCAGTAAACGGTGCAGCTTCGTCACCGTGGAACTCAGTCGCGAGACTGTTAGCGGGTTTGTCACGACAGTGGTGTCATCGTTGTTGGCTCATTGTTGTTGGGTTCACTTAAGACTATACCGGACAGATACCCATGCTTAGGGTCGCATTTTGAGCATTGAGGGTCACATCGCTTTTCGATACTGTTCCACACACGTTAAAGAAAACCACTGACAGGAGAGTCATTGATGTCTTTTGATGCAGCGGCTGCACAATCACTGATCGATCAGGTGTGGGACGATGACATCGTTCCGCAGCTTACCGAATACATCAAGATCCCTAACAAGTCGCCGCATTTTGACAGCCAGTGGCGAGAACACGGCTTTATGGATGATGCGGTAAAACTGATCAGTAGCTGGTGTGATCAACAAGGCATTACCGGGCAAACCTTGGAGGTGATTCGGCTTCAAGATCGCACGCCAGTGATTTTCATGGAAATCCCAGGTGTTGATACCAACAAGCCTGAATCAGATGATTGCGTTTTGCTTTACGGCCATTTAGACAAGCAACCGGAAATGGAAGGATGGTCGGATGGTTTAGGTCCGTGGAAGCCGGTTTATCGAGAGGGCAAACTTTATGGCCGAGGCGGTGCAGACGATGGGTATGCTGCCTTTGCAAGCTTGACTGCCATCCGTGCGGTCCAGGAACAACGATTACCCCACGCTCGATGCGTGGTGTTGATCGAGGCCTGTGAGGAAAGTGGCAGTTACGACTTACCATTCTATATAGAACACTTAAAGGCACGAATCGGTACGCCAAGCTTAGTAGTGTGCCTTGATTCCGGTGCTGGAAATTACGATCAACTGTGGGTGACAACCTCGTTGCGTGGTTTGGCCAGTGGAACGTTAAGCGTAGATATTCTTACAGAAGGCGTGCACTCAGGCTATGCAAGCGGCATTGTCCCATCCAGTTTTCGCATTGCAAGGCAGTTGCTTGATCGGATAGACGATCCTCGCAGCGGGCAGGTGAGTGATCCGGCATTTCAATGCGCTATCCCTGCTCAGCGTCGCCGGCAACTCAGCGATGCTGCAGCCCTGTTGGGTGATGAGGTTCATTCGGTCTTTCCCTTTGTCGCCGGCGCCAATGCGATGGGCGATAGCTCGGTAGATAGACTGCTAAACCGCAACTGGCGAGCCGCGCTTTCAGTGACTGGAAGTGGTGGGCTGCCTGGGATAAAAGATGCGGGTAACGTGCTCAGACCAGGCACTTCGCTAAAACTATCCTTACGCCTGCCACCGTTGGTCAATGGTGAACGGGCCACCGATCGTCTGAAGGAAATCTTGGAAGCCGATCCGCCGGCAAATGCCAAGGTTAGTTTTGTGCCGGATCAGTCAGCAACAGGGTGGAATGCGCCAACGGTTGCACCCTGGTTAGAGCAGTCTTTGGCTCGCGCGTCGATGGAGAGCTACGGCGCGAAAGCCATGTATATGGGGGAGGGCGGCACGATCCCATTTATGGCAATGCTGGGAGAGAGCTTTCCCCAAGCGCAATTTATGATTGTCGGTGTGTTGGGTCCTCAATCCAATGCCCACGGTCCTAACGAATTTATTCACATACCATTCGCTAAACGACTAACAACCTGTGTTGCCGCCGTGCTGGTGGACCATTGGAATCGACATTCCGAGCGAAGCTTAGCCGCTTAAACAAATCGCATCGATAAATCGACGGCTTTAACGTGCTTGGTTAATGCGCCAACGGAGACATAATCAACGCCAGTGGCGGCAATCTCTCCAAGGCGATCAAGTTCTATACCACCGGAGGCTTCCAGCTCGATCGACTGGGTGGTTGGCTGCGACCTTACCAGGTCAACGGCTTTTTTGGTGTCCTTAAGACTGAAGTTATCCAGCATGATGCGCTGTGCGCCAGCGTCTATGGCTTCCTTCAGTTGACCAAAGTTCTCGACCTCAACCTCGATTAACTCACCGCGCCCAGTTTGCCGGGCTTGGTCAACAGCGCAAGCAATCGATCCAGCTGCGGCTATATGGTTTTCTTTAATCAAAAACGCGTCGTACAGACCCATACGATGGTTGATGCCGCCGCCGCAGGAGACAGCATATTTTTGCGCAACACGCAGCCCCGGCAGGGTTTTTCGCGTGTCCAGTACACGGGTCTTGGTACCCAGTAGGGCACTGGAATAACGACCTGTTTCGGTTGCCACCCCCGACAACATTTGCAAGAAATTCAGCGCAGAACGCTCAGCCGTTAATATCGCCCTTGCGTTGCCCTGGACACGGAACAGTTCTTGGTCGGCGTCCGCGGAATCGCCATCTTTGCAATGCCATTGCAGGTCCAGCTGAGGATCAATCTGGCGAAAGCACTCATCGACCCACGGTTGACCACTCACGATGCAGCGTTCGCGAGTGATGACTCGACCAATGCCTTGGGTATCGGGTTTAATCAATGCGGCCGTAATATCACCGTTGATGCCGAGATCTTCGGTCAGGCTGCGCTGAACATCCTGTGCGATCAGATAAGCTGGCGGCAATGTTGGCGTGGGTTGTGTCATTCAGGGGTTTCCGCGTCTGGGTTGCTTAGGCGCTGAGCGATCGAACTAAGAGCCCGATCAAACAATGGCACGGTTTCCAGTGCAACCACATCGCCATTGGCCAACTCTTGGGCTAAATCAGCGATGGGTTTATCGGCAATCTTAATGCCTTTATTGTCAACAAATAGGTACTTGCCGGTGATTGGGCTTTTCCAGGAAAGTTTGGCTCTTAGAAGTTGGCCATCATCGGTGCTAAATTGAAACCAGGTGCCAACATCTAGAGACCGGATCTGCTCCCTCAAGACCTCCTCCAGTTCTTCTAGCGCCAATGGTTCTGGTTCATCGTCCAGGCTTTCAAAGACATTTTCGTTCAAATCCGCCACGCCTGATATTGGGAGGCTGACGGGCGCAACGGCGGCGGGTAGCGACATGGTCGGCGGCGGCGCTCGATCCTTCAGCTTGAGCTGATCGCGGTATTGACTGTCCAGCATGGATCGGTACAAAGCTCTGAGGCGGGCAAAAACCTTTTTTATGTCATCCTGGTGATACGCCACCATTTCCAGACCGTTGCGAAGCTGCTGGGTCAGTTGGGGGAGTTCGGCCTGCAAACCACTGACCGACGCTTTGTCCGTTTTTGGTTCTGTGCTCCAGATCAGTTTTTGTACAAAAGCCTTGGCGGCATCGAATTCATTGGATTCAACACCGTGGCGAAGACAGGTTAAGACCAGCACATTTGCCCAGGGTTTGCTGAGAATCTCAGCGACAATGCTGGGCAGCTTTCTTGTTCCCAGGTGGTTTTCGATGATGTCCGATGCGATGCGACGGGCTTGTTGCAGGCGTTGTTTACCTTCCGTCGCCTCTGTGGTTCGTTTTTCTGCCACCTGGGCACGTTTCTGCAGACGAGCGACGAACTCGTTGAGTTCGTCACGCAAGTTATCAAATAGCGCCAGATCGTCATCAAAATCTCTGATGACTCGTTCGACGACGCTGTCCATATGTTTGTGCAGACGTTGACCTCGATCGGTCTTCGCCGTCCATCCCAAAGCGAGATCAGCCAATGTGTCTAGCAGCTTGCGAGCCGGGTGATCTCGGGCAGCAAAAAGCTGCCGATCGATCAGCGCAACTTTTATGTAGGGAATTTGAAGCCGAGCCAGCATGACCTGCATGGGTTGAGGCAAATTGGGGTCGCTCAGGATAAAATCAAATAACATCGCGACCAGGTCGATGGTGTCTTCTTCATCGCTGCTGGTGCGAGTTTGATCACCAAGTTTTCCCAACTCGGTGAGTACTTGGCGTTTTACCTCTCCACCAGGCTGTTGCCGCATGTTGGCGTCGTTTTGCAGTATTGATAACGCATTTAGGAGCTGTGCCGTCTGAGCGGAGCTTGTCTCGCCACTGCGGTGGCTGACTTGGCCAGCGTTGTCGCTATCGGGGTTGGTTGAGGCAACAGGAGGCCCATGGCGAGCGGAGAGAATGCTCAATATGGATTCTAATATCTTCGTATTGGCTGGATCGGTCAGATCATTTGCTGGCGCTGCTGATTGGCGCGGGTCATTGTCAGGGGAGTCCGCCGACGGGCTGTCCATCACTGGCTCGGAATCGTCAGCGGAGGCCACAGCTGGCGAAGGACGGCCTGATCCGGCGCTCGACGCCCTGTGTTGCAGGGTCGGGATGACTCCCGCACTGATGAACTGAGCGTTGACCTGTTCGTACAAGCCGTCGAGTTGCTCGAGCACCGATCGATCGAACAGTTTGTAAATGACCAAAAGCACAGGTAGTTCAATTTCAAACTGAGGTGCTGCGTCCTGTAATGCGGCGCAAATGGCTGCAGGTCCCAACGGATTGCCGGCATCATCGGGCGGTGTTTTCCCGGTGGCTTGTCCGATTCGTTGGCTGATGGCGAATAACGGCCGGGACAGTCGGTTTTCACCTTTCGCCACCATCTCGGAGATAGCCAAACTCCTTTCCAATTCCGATTCGTCAACCAGGCTGAGACCATCTTCGGTGATTGGGGTATCGTTTTCCGGAGTTTGAACCACACCTTTTTGGTAGTCGATCAGGTGCCTTCTCAAGCTTTTGAGAATAGTATTCTCTACCCCTGAGCGGGTTTTACGAACCTGCCTCATACCATCAAAATAATGGGTTTGCAGGGCGTTGCTTTCGGCTTTTTCAGCCATCTCAAAAAGGGCGTTGTCTACCGTCTCGAATAGCCCCTGGAGCAATCGAGCCATGCCGCGAAGATAGGTTTTCGCGCAATTGAGATAGGCGCTATCACCGGTAGACGGTCGATTCATATCTGATGGAGGTGACAAAGGTTAGCCGTTTCAGTCCAACTGCGTCGTGCCAATGCCACGGTCCGGAAGGAGTTGCGGAATGCCGTTTTCAACTCGGTAAATCACCTGTTTATCTTCGGTGATTAGGCCCTGTTCGAGGGGGTGCTGGACCGCGCTGCCATCGACATAGAGTACGGACCCTTCACCGATAGCCTTGTTCAGTTTGTCTTGCTCTGGTAGGCCTAACGGCAACAATGCCGATTGGCTGACCGGGCAGGCAAGTATTTCTAATAGCTTGTTTTCCAGTGCCAAAATGAATTTTTCCCTTTTCGTGGCTCGCATCCGTGTTGCGGCGGGCCTTATCTTAGTACAATGGCTCGATGGAAACACGAGTTGGCGTCATTATGGGGTCTCAGTCGGACTGGGATACCCTCAAGCACTGTGCTGATACCTTGAAACAGCTTCAGATCGGCTTCGAAACCGCAGTTGTCTCGGCTCACCGGACACCGGATCGTTTGTTCGACTACGCGCAGGGTGCAGCCCAGAGGGGATTGCAGGTCATTATCGCTGGGGCCGGGGGGGCGGCGCACTTGCCGGGAATGGTTGCTGCAAAGACAGCATTGCCAGTACTGGGTGTGCCGGTGCGCTCGGCGGCGCTCGGCGGGGTGGATTCGCTGCTTTCTATTGTTCAGATGCCAGCTGGGATTCCCGTGGGTACCCTGGCGATCGGTCGAGCTGGAGCGGTCAATGCAGCACTGATGGCCGGCTCTATTTTGGCGCTAAATGATGAAAAGGTCCGCCAGCAATTGGAGCGATTTCGCGCTGAACAGACTAGCCGCGTGTTGGCTCGTCCTGACCCTTCCCAAAGTGCGGAGCATAACTGAGTAATGAAAATTGGGGTGCTTGGAGGCGGCCAGTTAGGCCGCATGATGGCTTTGGAAGGCGTTCGCCTTGGCCAGGAGTTTGTCTTTTTCGACCCTGCAGAAGATGCCTGTGCGGGACAGTTGGGTGAACATATTTGCGCGGAATATTCGGACCAGGAGGCATTGGCCAAATTGGCCGACAGCTGCGATGTCATTACCCTGGACTTCGAGAATGTACCGGTATCAGCGACTGATTTTCTTGCCGAAAAATGTCCAGTAAGGCCGGGTTCAGGCGCACTGAAAATGGCCCAGGACCGACTGACAGAAAAGACGTTTTTTACCGATCTGCAAATACCCTGTCCTCTGTTTTGTCCAGCCAGTGACTGGTCGCAGCTGGAAGCTGGCTGCAACGACATTGGTTACCCATGTGTGGTTAAGACTCGACGCATGGGATATGACGGCAAAGGCCAAGCGGTTGTTCGGGACCGCTCGGAGCTAAAAGTGGCGTGGGAGCAATTGCAGGGCAACGACCTGATTGTCGAGAAATTCGTTGAATTCAAGAGGGAGCTGTCAATCATTTCCGTGCGGTCAGTTAGCGGCGCAACGGTATTTTATCCGCTGGCCGAGAATCGGCACAAAAACGGCATTCTGATCACCAGTTTTGCGCCAGCAGTGGCCAACGATGTGGTGGAGGAGGCTCAGCGCTATGCCACCAAGGCGCTTGATGCCTTGGGTTATTGTGGTGTTTTGGCCATTGAATTGTTCGATATGGGCGGACGGCTGATGGTGAATGAGATGGCGCCTCGGGTTCATAACACGGGACACTGGACACTGGATGGGGCTGTGACGTCTCAGTTCGAAAACCATCTGCGGGCAATTATGGATTGGCCTCTAGGGTCTCCAGAGGCGATAGGCGCAACAGCAATGATGAATTGGATCGGCGCGATGCCAGATCCTTCAAACGCGCTCAGTTACCCTAACGCCCGTTGGCATGACTATGGCAAGAAACCGCGGGCTGGGCGCAAGGTTGGACATGTCAATATTTGCGCGGATGATATTGTTTCGCTGCAGACTGAATTAGGCAAGTTTGCGATGGCATTGGGGGAGCAGCTAAAAAGCTCTGGCGCAGATGCTTTCCTGAGGTAGCGCAGCAGTAAGGCGGCGGGTTCCGTCAGCGTTAGGCAGCGTTCACTGTATGTTGCTGCTCAATGCAGTCAAGCAATATATCGGTAAGCGTGACTAATTCATCGCGGCTTATAATTAGTGGCGGCAACAACCGGATAACCTTGCCGCGAGTCACGTTAACCAGTGCGCCCCGTTCTAACGCCAAAGACTTTATTTCCGGACAGTCGGCGTACATCTCAATGCCTACCATCATTCCGCGGCCGCGGATTTCTTTGACCGCAGGGTGGCTGCCAAGGCGGTCAGCTAGATGTCCAAGAAACCACTGCCCCAGATGTTCTGCCTGTTCAGGGATCTTGTCCCGGCTCATGATTTCCAGCACCGTAAGGCCAGCCCGACAAGCTAGGGGGTTGCCGCCGAACGTTGAACCGTGGTTACCGGGCACAAAGGCCCCGGCAATGGCTTCTCTGGCAAGACAAGCACCAATGGGTACGCCATTTCCCAAAGCCTTAGCGCAGGCCAGGATGTCGGGCTTGATGGTTTCATGTTGGTAGGCAAACCAGCGGCCAGTTTTGGCAATGCCTGATTGGACCTCGTCCAGTATCAGCAGCAGGTGTTGATCATCACATAGGCGTCTGAGCTGGCTGAGAAAACCGTCCGGCGGCAGGTTTATTCCGCCTTCACCTTGAATAGGTTCCAGCATCACAGCGCCTATGTTTGGATCGGAATCCAAGGCCTTTTTGATGGCCTCAATATCGCCAAACTCCACCGGGATGAATCCATCAACGATGGGGCCGAATCCTTCCTGGGATTTTAGGTTGTCGGTGGCGCTGATGCAGGCCAGGGTGCGACCATGGAAGCTGTCCTTTGCGACCAAAATATGGGTGTTGGGACGGCCGGCACGCCAGTGGTATAGCCGTGCAAGTTTAACCGCGCACTCAATAGCTTCAGCCCCCGAATTGGTAAAAAAGGCGCGATCCATCCCACTGATTTCACACAGCCGGTCTGCCAGTTGTTCTTGTAACGGAATCCGCGGGATATTAGACGTGTGAATCAAGGTCGCGGCCTGATCTCCGACCGCTTGGGCAAGTTCGGTATTTCCGTGCCCCAAACTGCACACACCGATGCCTGATATGGCGTCTAAATACTGCCGACCGTCGTCGCCCTCAAGCCATACGCCCTTGCCACGGATAAATCCCACCGAGGTGCGTCCGTAGACGTTCATGAGGTGCTCGTGAGGCATAATAATCTCTGGGCCGAAAAACGACTTATTTTGAGCCATTGGGGTCCGTGTTGTCTACGAACCTCTGTATATTGAGAACAATCGTCAAGAAACAAAATTTTACGCGGCCTTAACGAAGCTTATGGAATACTCTTTAGCCTGTTAGCTAGGAGATTTCGCATGGATGTGACGACCAGACTTCAGCGCTTGATTAACGAGTATCCCGTGTGTGTTTTTATGCGCGGCTCGCCAACCCATCCAACTTGCAAAGAATCCGCTAAAGTCATGGGGGTATTGGCAGACGGTGGTATTGATTTTCACAGCGTTGATATTCAGCGTGATCCTGAATTACGGGCGCTGTTGCAGAAATCCCCCGACTATGCCGAGCTACCTCAGGTCTTTTTGAATGGCCAATGTTTGGGTGGGGCGACCTTGCTGCAGGAGCTTCATAGCCAAGATGAGCTGGTGCCTATGGTGACCCAGTTGGGATTACAGTATCAGCTCGCTGGCTGATTCGTTTCGAGTATTTGCTCTTCAGACCACGGAATACCCATCGTTTTGTGCCATTGATTCACCACGGTGCAGAATAATTCTGCAGTTTTTTCGACATCGTAGATCGCTGAGTGAGCAGCACTCGCATCCCAGCAAATTCCCGCAGCACGAGTCGCCCTAGCCAGCACCGTTTGACCAAAAGCCAACCCTCCCAGCGTCGCTGTGTCAAAGCTGCTGAAGGGATGAAACGGTGATCGTTTGTAGCCGGTTCGATTGATGGCCGCGTTAAGGAAGCCTAGATCGAAAGAGGGGTTATGACCGACCAATACTGCTCGACCACAACCGGCAGACTTCATGGCTTCTCGGATTGGTGTACAGAATGTCTGTAGAGCCGTTTTCTCGTCAACGGCTCTGCGCAACGGGTGATCCGGAATTATGCCGGTAATCTCCAAGGATTTTGGGTCGAGTAGGGAGCCTGGGAAGGGTGCGACATGAACCGACACCATCGGGCCCGGTGTGACCAAACCATCTTCGGTCATTTCTATTGGGCAGCCTGCCATCTCCAGCAAAGCATGCTTTTGACTGTCAAATCCGCCAGTTTCAAGATCGACCACAACCGGCAAAAAACCTCGAAACCTTCTTGCTATGGGAGATTTGTCTTTGGTCACGCAGAGTATTCCTGGTTGTTTTACTCGTCGCACAATGTCTCGACGGGTGAGCGAATAGGGTTAGTCAACGCGGTTTTGGCGCTGACTATTGGACGGTTTATGACTGGGTTTGTGACCTGGGCGTAATGGTATTTACCACCCGGCACTGAACGATCTACCCAGGATCCGGCGCTGCACCCAATATCACGTGGCGATCATGGAGATCCGACAGTATGGACGCTCCTCCATTGATGACTTGGGTTACATCTGGCGCGCCCATTTCCTTGGCCACAAGGCGCAGGTAATGTTCGCCATTATGCCCAGGCTCTTCACCGATCAGCTGCAATAGGCGGGCCGTTACGCCATTGAGTTTTAGGAAGCGAACTTGATCGTCTCGGCGCCGGTATATCACCAAGTGGGTTGGCTCTTTGGGTGCTTGTTTTGGCTGAAAGCTGGGTTTTATCTGATGAACAGGGAATTGATAACTCACCAGCCAGGCAAGCGGCGATAGAACAGGGATTTGAGCGACCAAGTCAGTCGCAGGCTGGGTTTCAATGTCATCCAGTTCGGTTTCGTCCAGTGACAAAGCCAATTCTGCCCATTCATAATGGGCAAGTTCTACGACAAACGGTGGGTCGCCTTGCTCGACACCCCGGTGGTTTTGCAAAAACTGCAGAAACTCCCTGGGTAGCTCGGGAAATAGCGGTGTATGAGCTCGATGTCTGACGAAAAAGTCTCGCGCCAGTCTGCGCCAATCATCTTTGCTATAGAGCTTTCGCAAGACGGGGAAATTGTTGGCGATAAACCCCTGAATATTATTGAAAAACAGGTCGCGATAAATGGCCATGCGCCGATTTTCAATGCCTTCAGGGGCCGGGCTTTTGGTTGGGTTTCGGATATGACCGGCAAATTGGTGTTGCAGGTCGCGCAGAGCACTCATTGGCCGCTGCGACTCGCTCGCGCGTCGGCGTCGGCTGTCAATGTCACGCCGCCAGCATTGGCTTGCAGTTCCCGAATCGTCTCAACTTCACCGATTAACTCGTCCAGCGGAGGAAAGTTGAAATCACGCTCCACCATGGCTGGCAGCGGACCCCACAATGCGCAGGCCTGCCGATAAAGCTCCCATACCGGCTCTATGATTGCCGCGCCATGGGTGTCAACAATCAGATCTTCGGCTTCGTTATAGTGGCCGGCGACATGGCAATAGGTGATTCGTTCACCAGGTAGCGCCGCGAGAAACTCTTCGGCATCGTAGCGGTGATTAACGCTGTTGACATAGATGTTATTGACGTCCAGCAGTAGGTTGCAGTCCGCGCGGCTTAAAATCTCGTTGATGAACGTGATTTCATCCATCTCTTTGCCGGGTGCTGCATAGTAGGACACGTTTTCAATGGCAATTCTTCTGCCGAGAATGTCCTGGCTGCGGGAGATTCGCTCAACCACGTGGGTCACCGCCTCTTCGGTGAACGGGATTGGCATTAAATCGTAAAGATGACCGTCATCCGTGCAGTAGCTTAGATGATCGCTGTAGGCTCGAATGTTGTGGGCATCGAGAAAATTTCTCAATTTGCGTAGAAATGTCTCGTCCAGCGGAGAAGGCCCGCCGATCGATAATGACAGTCCGTGGCATACAAAAGGGTACTTTTCGGTATAACTTCGGAACGTACGTCCCAGGCGTCCACCGACGTTGATCCAGTTTTCAGGCGCAACTTCCCAGAAGTCGACCTCTTTTATTGATCCGGAGTCTTTGGCTCTTGAACGCAGCGGGCCCAGTAGGGCCCGCCGCAGCCCAAGTCCAGCTCCGGTAACCGGGTGGTTACTCATGGAGTTGGCAGGGTATTACCGGCTTCAGGCAGCGCCGCCGCACTTGCCTTCGCCACACTTGCCCTCTTCGCCCTTGTCGCCGCCACAAGAGCCTTCTTCGCCCTTATCGCCGCCACATTTGCCTTCGCCGCAAGAGCCTTCTTCACCCTTGTCGCCGCCGCAGGAGCCTTCTTCGCCCTTATCGCCGCCGCATTTGCCTTCGCCGCAAGAGCCTTCTTCGGCCTTATCGCCGCCGCACTTGCCTTCGCCGCAAGAGCCTTCTTCAGCCTTATCGCCGCCGCACTTGCCTTCGCCGCAAGAGCCTTCTTCGCCCTTATCGCC
>CAZLJY010000029.1:0-31466 GCA_964559945.1 uncultured Gammaproteobacteria bacterium
CATGAAAATCACACGCAGGCCATGGGCGCTCACCTTGAAAGCCTGGTGCGTTCATTGCACACGCCGATCTTGGTGTCTGTGGGCGATTTTTCAGGCCCTAAGAGTTATATGTTGGCTTATGATGGCAGCGCTGGCGCGGACCGAGCTATTGCGTCGATCGCCGATACCGCGGTACTGAAATCCATGACGGGTCATGTAGTGATGGTTGGCGGTGACAAACCCGCACACCAAAGTGCCCTTGAGCGAGCCGGGCAGTTGCTGAAAGACCACGGCCATTCCATTCAAACCCATAGCCTGCAAGGCAACATTGTGGAGGCGCTACTGGAATTTCGACGTAGCCAAAACGTTGAGTTAACGGTGATGGGTGCGTACGGTCATTCGCGAGTACTTGAGTTCTTTGTCGGCAGCAATACCTCTCGCATGATCCGCGCCAGTGAAGTGCCTTTGTTGCTGTTGCGTTAACAAGAAGTTAGTCGCCAAACATGCAGAAAAAGTGTGTCATCAAAGTGCTGTGGGGAGTGAGACACTAGTCACGTTACCGGTCAGCAGGTCGGGCTAGGCTGAATGATCAATTCCACTCAAGGTGACAACAATGACTGTTCGCCGTCCTGTTTTGCTCGGGCTTATTCCGGGCTGTGTCGTCCTGGCCAGCTCACTAGCTATCTCACAATCCGCTTGCGCCCACGGATCTTTTGAACAGCCCATAAGTCGAGTCTATGGGTGTTTTTTGGAAGGCCCGGAAAATCCCATGTCTGCTGCGTGTCAGGCAATGGTTGATATTGGCGGTACCCAGCCGCTTTACGACTGGAACGAGGTCAGCCAGCAGTTTGCCAATGGCAATCACGAGGCGCTGATCCCAGACGGCACTCTGTGTGGTGGGGGACGAGATAAATATCGAGGTCTTAACGAGGCGCGCGATGATTGGATTGATACACCGCTGGACGATGAGAGTCAGGCTGGCGGGCAGGACACCATCGATTTTGTGTACTACGCCACTGCCCCCCATGCCAGCCAGTACTTTCGGTTCTACGTCACCAAAGATGGCTACGACCCACTGCAAGCGTTACGTTGGGGGGATTTAGATCCGGTGTTTTGTGAGATTACCGATCCTATTTTGGATGCCGATGATCGCTACCGGATGAGTTGCCCCATGCCTGAAGGAAAATCGGGAAAACACATCATCTATAACATCTGGCAGCGCCGAGACAGTCAGGAAGCGTTTTATGCCTGTATTGACGTGCAGTTCGGCGAGACCATTGATGAAGGTGCCATCTTCAACGATAGTTTCGAATAGCTGGCAATAATCCGTTGATCTTATTCAGGCCATCCGGGTGCCGGCTTTCCTTCGATGTGAGCCTTCATTGTGTTCCAGAGATATGTCCACCCTGTATCTCTGTCTTCGACGCTCTCTTCAGACACTCGTCCAAGGCTGCTTTCACTGAAGGTTAAGACACAGGTGTCTTTGTCGATTTGATCAAGATCCCAGGTGCCAAACCATTGGTTGGGGCCGCCAAATGACGGGAATACGGAACCCAGTATTTCCAAACGTTTGTGCGGGTCAACGGTGACAACATTCCCCCAAAGGACGCCACCGACGCCATCGCCCCATGACTCGAACATGCGCCCACCAGGATGGGTCTCAAGGTGGAAGTTGCGCTGACCTTCGGTACCGCCTGCATAAAAATTGTCAGGCCACCACGTACCGATATTTTCGGTTAACGCTTGCCACACCTTTGCAGCCGAGGACTCGATAGGGATCTTCATGGTGAGTGACGATAGATGGGCGGGTTCGATAGTCATTGGGTTGTCTCCTAAGGGTTTTGCGCGATCGCTTTTATTCGCAACATGCGATCTGCCGGCAGTTTTTCAAAGTGACGAATCCAGCGGTGATAGATTTCTTGCAGCGGCACAGGGTTTAAGTGATTAATTCGCTCTCGGCCGCGGCGTTCGATGACAATCAAATTGGCTTTTTCCAATGCCTTCAGGTGCTTCATAACCGCGAAGCGGGAAAAGGCAAAGTGAAGGCAAATCTGTGTGGTGGTCATTGAATCGCGGCGAAGCAAATCCAGGATTGTGCGGCGGGATCCATCGTTTAGTGCAGACCACAACAGATCGTGTTGAGCGGTGACCTCAACGGCGGAGACCGGGCTAACTGGTTGATCGTCGGGCTTGGTTACAGGCCTGGCAGACATAGGGTGAGTGAAGTCATTTTTATATGTGACTTTAGGGTCACATAATTGATGGTGCTCGTCAACGAGCATGAGTAATCATTGCCCCTCGAGAGCGGTCAATTCGGTCCTATAGGCTCGTCGAGATAAATACTTGAACTCTGGCAATATCAGACCATTTGCTAGAGTGACAACTGATGCTTAGAAAAAGCCCGTTTTTCGATTGTTTGAATCATCAAAATGCCAGCGCGTTTGATGACTGCCTAGCCAGTTCCACGGAAGATGAGCACTACATCGATTGGAACGGTTTTGTGGTGCCAAACGATCATGGCCATCCGGAACGTGAATATCAGTCAATCCGTGGCAGCTGCGGTTGTGCGATGTGTCTGCGGTGCAGAAAATTCGTATCTAAGGAACGGATGCTGGGGCTTTTCTGGACCGAATGCTAACCGGGCCTGTGAGCGCAATGCCGGTGATGCAGGCAAGCTATACCGTGTTCTGCACCGAACAAGGCCACGCGAAAGACGATGCCATGCTGTACAAACTGGCCGACGATGATTAGCTGCTGCTGCCATCGGACGTTGATCACAAACCCTATTTTCGTTGGGTCTGCGAGCGCTATGATTTACCGCAGGTGAATTTTGAGTCCAATGTGGACGCTTTCGCAGGACTGGCGATTCAAGGCCCCGCAGCAGCAGCGGTGGTTAACAGTCTGGGATATTTCGAAGCACCGGACCTCAAGCCGATGGAAATTCGCAACGTTGCGGTGGGCTCGGGCCAGGGACTGCTGGTGCGGATGGGGTTCACTGCTGACCTTTTAGACCGCCGAATTGAGTATCCAGCGCGGATGGATTTTTAATACCGTTCTACGTGGTATCGAGGTTAGCCCGGCGAGCGTGAGATCGCGGAATTAAAACGGATTGACCGTGTATCCCTGTTGTTGCAATCGTGCATGGGCTGTCATCGCGGATAAGGCCAGTTTGACCCCTGGTAGTAAATCATCGGATTGAATGTTGCGAAAGGCAGCGGTTTGGCCGCAAAGCTCAATGGACACGCCGGCTTGAATTAACGCGGCAATCAGCTTCGCGCTCGGGTTGGGTTCGCCTTTGCGTTTGTCAGTAACCAGGTCCATCGCTGCCGCGCCGTGCACGACTAAGGCAACCTGAAGGCTTTCCGGTGGAACGCCTGCCGCGGCGTGCATGTTAAGGAAACGGGCAGCGCTTTCCATGGATCGGTTGTGGGTGCCGGATTTTGCCTCATCAGCAATATCAAAAGCCACGCGAAAGTGGGACTGGGATGTAACGGCAGGGTCGGCGACTCGCGCTGTCCATCCGAACTCTTTAACGATGGGGCCAGTGGAGAAATCCGCATCGTTGGCACTAACGCCGGAACAAAAAACCGCTAGGAACGTTGCCACAAGGAATGGTCTGCCCACGATAAACCTCTAAGTTGATGCAAAGGGTGAGCATGTCAGTGAACGGTCTCTGGCGCAACGATGAAAGGGGAGATTGGTGGCGGGGTGTAGTGCTCCAGTAGCGCTTTCTGAATACTTGGTAAGCGTTGTGGTGAGCATGCAATACGGTACTCCAAGCTGACCTTTCCCAACGGAGCTGCGATATTGTATCGATAGTATCCATGTGGCGATCAGCTCTGAACATGATGGGATTCACGACGCAAAAAGATCGGTACAATCGCTACCTATGAATACTCCTATTCAAAACCCGTTGGCAATGGCGCGCCAGCTATGGCAAAGCGGCCAGTACACACCCGCCTTGCACAGCTTTGCAGCGGCTGCCCGCAGCGGCGGTGAAACGGAGATTTTGGCGTTGTTAAAAGCATTGCTGGCCCTTAACCACCTTGCAGAGGCCCGTCGCTTGGTAGAGTTTTGGCAGCCCAAGTTGGTCTCGTCCGGGTCCCTCGTTGCCTATCAGGCGCTGCTGCAATTTGCGGCCGGCGAGCATAACAAGGCATTGACGACTTTGGCCGCAACAAACTCAACCGACTCCTTTAGTCGAGTGGTGAAGTGGGCCCTACATGGGGTGACCGGTGAGCTGGCACCTGAACCGCAGGTTCCGTCCTGGGCTCAGTCCATGGATGGCATGAAGTTCTTATTGCAGCAGCCCGAGATCCAATGGGTCGGTTTTCCCACTCAAGTGCTTTCCCTGGCAATGGCCAAAGCCCCAATCACTGGACTTTGTGTTGAATGCGGCGTGTTTTGGGGACGTTCGATTCGTCAGCTGGCCAAGGGGCGAGAGACCGTTCACGGTTTTGACAGCTTTGCCGGCATACCGGAAGACTGGAAGCCCGGCGAAGACGCAGGCGCCTACAGCACCGGTGGTGTGTTGCCTCAGGTTCCCGCCAATGTGCTGCTCTACAAAGGCTGGTTTGAACAGACTCTGCCCAGCTTTGTGGCCGCGCAAAAAGACCCGTTAGCGCTGCTCCATGTGGACTGCGACCTGCACAGCTCGACCGTTACGGTATTGACGGAGCTGGCGCCGTTAATAGAGGCCGGCACGGTGATAGTGTTTGATGATTACACCGGCTTTGAAGGATGGCGAGAACACGAATATCGTGCACTGCAGGAGTTTGCGGGGGCCAGCGGCCTCAAGTACCGCTATCTCGCAGCGCCGATTTTGGGTCGTGAGGTCGCCATCCAGGTGACCCAGGCTCCACAGATGAATTAATGGGAGCCTGTGCCGGTTTCCTCAAATTATTCCACCAATTCCGCCTGTAACTGATCCACTAACTCTTGCTGGTGATAAAAACGGCCGTCCACCAGCACGCTATGGACGGATGCGACGTTGCGGATATCGTCCAGGGGATTGTCTTTTAGGAACACGATATCGGCCTCATATCCCTCCTGAATGAGTCCGGTCTTACCCAGATTCATCGCAACGGCGGCATCCCGGGTGGAAAGTTCAAGTACCCGCATGGGAGATAGGCCGGCGTCCACATGCCATGCCATCTCCTTGGCCATAAACGGGCCACCGCCGTTTGAGTCTGTTCCAATCAAAAGTGGAACGCCGGCATCTTCAAGCATCTTTGTAAACTCTAGCGTTTTTTCAAAAGCCAACGATGCGCGCTCAAAGTCTTCATCACTCCAGTTAGCAAGACCCATCGTCAAAAATTGGCTGGAAGCTGCCCAAGAATCTGGGTGCACGAATGCTATCTCCGCCTCAGTAAGTACATTGAGAGGGTCACGGCCGTGTCGGACAATCTGCGGTACGGCGAGTGTCATGGTGACCATCGTTTGAGTTTCAGCCAGCTTTTCCACCAGGTTGATGATCTCCTTTGATGAGAAGTCAGCGGCGAGAAACCATTCGTGTGTGTACTGGGTTCCCAGCACGCGTCGTTTGTCAAAAGCCTCGCGCTCCGACTCAGGTAGAAGGTCGGTGCTGGTAGGAAACCCATGCTCAAACGCCTCAATGCCTACATCTATTGCATCGGAAAAGCTCACGCCATCTAAGTGCGCGACGGGCGTGAGACCATGTCGTTTGGCCGCCGCAACGCCCATCCCAAGCTCTTCTAAGGTCAAGCTGACGTATAACTTGAAATACCGCATACCCAGCGACGCTTGACGCTTTGCTTCGCTATCCCACTCCTCCTTTGTTTTGGGGTAAACAAACGCACTGCCGCCAAATGGCGGGGGTTGGATTACCGCGCCGGCATGAACCGCGGTGGGGCCTAGCCATTCGCCGCTGCGAATTTTCTGGTCGTAGCGTTGCGCTGACTGAGGGTCTCCGCCGGGATTCTTAAGGCTGGTGATGCCATATGCCAATGCGGTTAACGCGTGAAAACGGGTAATGTGATCGACGCTGTCAATTTTCACGGAAGGGAGTCCATCGGCCACTTCCAGGGTGTGCGGACCGGCGACAAGGTGGGCATGGGCGTCGATCAACCCTGGGATCATGTAACGACCCATCATGTCTATGGTGTTGCCATGAAAGTCTTTGGGTGTTGCGCCTGTCCCAAGGTGGGTGATGTGTTTCCCATCAACCACCACCCAGGAGTCGGGCTTAAGCCGGCCGTCTGCCACATCAACGTGGTTGAGGTGGGTGTACAAAACTGGCTCAGCCAGAGTGTTTGAGCAAAATAGACAGAGTAGTAGTGCAAAATGCCGCATGAGATGTCCTCCGAGATGATGCCAAGTGAGTCGGTTCCAACCAAAGTTTCCGTCGAAATGACAGAAAATTTTTTCTCTAGCGACTAAGTAGGGATGATCTTTGAGGCGCTTATCAAAAGTCACGGAGCGATGCTTTGGCGTATTGCGCTATCGCGAGAAAAAAATGCGGCCCGCTGCGAGGAGCTCTATCAAGAAATTTGCGTGGCCTTGTGGCGCTCTTTAGCGAAGGTAAGGGGCGCTGAAAATCCGAGGGCTTTCATTGCTAGGATCGCTAACAACGTCGCAATTTCTCATGTTCGCGAGGAAACTCGCCGACTGTCGACAAGTGAGATGGAAGGAAGGGCAGATCAGGGTGATGTAGACGTCCCTGATATGGCGTCGAGTTTGGATAGCGACCGCCAGAAAGCGTGGTTGTTGACGGCTGTCCAGGACCTGCCGCTAAATTGGCGATTGCCCGTAACCCTAACGTTGGAGGGTTTTAAGCCCGCCGAAATTGCTTTCGTCATGGGTGAGAGTGCCAACACGATATCGCTCAGGTTGACTCGCGCAAAGCAGCGTCTGAAATCCCTCCGATTACAAGCGGACACCGACACATGAACAAAGATGATGACTTCGGCGAGTTCGAAATGTTGTGGCAGTCAGTGGGCTCACCGCGGGATCCGCAGCACGATATGGCGGTAACGCGAAAGCGTTTGCTGCGCGAACGAATGATTTTCTTCGTCGAAGTGATCATCGCGTTAGCCGGTCTTTCCGCTGGCATCTGGTTCTGGCTGACACTGGATACGCTGACGGGGGTATGCGCAATGTTGTTTTCGGCATTGGGGCTCGTCGGTTCCATTGTGGTGCGCCGTAACAATATTAGGCTCGTCACCGAAAGTGTCACCGATCAGTTGGTCTTGCGGGAACGTCAGCTGGCAGCGAATTTGACCCATCAATTGTGGCGTGTGGCGATCGTCCTGGGCGCTTTGGTGTATCTAGGGATTTTAAGCAAGGGCGCAGTCCTTAAGTTTGACTGGATTACCCTTATCCTGATTTTGATGCTGCTGTATGTGGGGTATACCCTGCGACGGGTCATTTTGGTCAAGAGGGCTTTAACCGACGCTAGGCGGCAGGTGGAGCGCTGGAATAACCCTGCTGAGTAGTGCGCGATGAATAAGAGCAGGTTAATGTGCGTGAAGTAGGGTTCCTAGCCTGGGGTGTATCTAAGGTAAACTCTTGAATCAACGTGCAAAGGTATTTTGGATGACCCCATTGGCGCTGATGAAAACCTTGGTTGCGCTTAGCATCGTTGTTGGATGTGCATCCTGCTCGAACCGATTATCGGATGATTCTGACTCCACCGATTCCTCATGGCTTTTGGTGGATAACTTCCAATCAGGTCTTAACCACTGGACTCATATCGACGTCCAGAACGACACGAACCCTTTTGTTGCCAACCCGCAAATTGCGAAAATTCAGCGCGATCCTCAGTCTAAGAATCAATTTATGCTGAGAAAGCCCGCGCCTGATGGCGTGGTGGGAAATCGAAAAGCTATTGGCTTCAGGCCTCTGCCGGTGGCGGTTCAAGTCGGCGAGACCTACACCTTCTATACGCGCATAAGTGTTGAGTACTTTCCGAACAATCAATCGTTCGGCCTTGCTAGTGTGGCTGCAGAGCAAATCCCAAATAACGATTACAACGCGTTCGAAGCGATGATTCGAGTCACCGACAAAGCCGAGAGCAATGGGCATCGAAATGACGGCACGTTACAAGTTCTTGGTGGTGGCGATATGAGATACAGCAACATCGTGAATCCAACCACGGGAAAGTCAGCACAACCGCTGCGCATCAATCAGTGGTATGAGCTTTGGTACGTGGTCAATAATTCGTCTCGAGAGCAGGGCGGTCAGAGTTATGATCTCTATCTGCGCGGAGGTGAGTTTTCTAGCCAGCAACGAGTGTTCGAGAATGCTCAGTTCCGAATGGGGCGGGAAAAGCCTTTGGCCCATTTCATGACGATCTGCAACACTGGGCCCGCCGATGAACCCTACGGGAATGGTGGCGTTCGTTACGACGACATCTATATGGCTGCGGGCCGGCAACTGACGACGCCGGTGAAATAACGGGTTAACTGTCAGCCGAGCGAAATCTTAATTTCCTGTTAGAGATTTTGCGCTGTTGGCCAAATTATTTTCGCGTTACCCGTCGAACTGCCGTCCCGTAAGCGAATATTTCAATGACTTGCCGTTTCTTTATCATTCCAGTGGATATCGGGTTGCGGTATTCGAATTTGCAGTCAACAACGGCATCGCCACCCAATTTTTTGCACTTGGCAATAAGTTGGCTTTTCACTCCTGAGAAGGCCTGATCAGTGTCAGCACTGGAAAACAATTTTGCCTTGCTGCTATCGGTTGCGAAAATTGTGTCGACCACCTCAAAATCGAAATTTGCCGCAGTGGTCGTTACTTTTATTGCTTCAGTCATATTTATGCCAGATGTTGTGGGGTCAGGTTAAGGTGCCAGGCTTAAGACGCTATCAATAACACACCTTACTGTGCGTCTAGATGTGATGCCAAGTTGCTTTCGGTGATGCTCGGCAGTATGCATTTGGTATGCTCCACATTGATCTGACTTAGTCCTGATCTCAACTCCGGGTATGAATTTCATGACAGACAAACGACAGGATCGATCAACGGGAATATTGCTGGGCCTAATCCAGCAAGGCGATGATCGAGCTCGGGATGAATTGTTCCGGCGTTGTTTGCCGCTATTGCGCCGATTCGCCCATGGGCGCCTGCCACATTTCCGTCGTGATATGGCTGAAACCGACGATCTTGTGCAGATTACCCTGGTTCGCGCGTTAAATAGACTAGAGGAATTTGAATCCAAAGGGCCAGGGGCTTTCTTGGCCTATTTGCGAACCATCATGATGAATGCCGTTCGTGATGAAATTCGCAAGCATGGTCGAAAGCCTCAATCCACCGACTCCCTGGACAAAGGCATTGAAACGGGGGACAGCGTGGTTGAGCAAGCTGTGGGGCTTGAGACGCTGGAGGCTTATGAGAAAGCTCTATCCACGATAAAACAGGAATCGCGAGAAGCCATCATCCTTCATGTGGAATTTGATATGAGTTACGCGGAAGTTGCATTGGAATTAGAGCTGTCGTCATCAAATGCGGCGCGGATGCGTATAAAGCGAGGACTAAAGGAACTGGCAACACAGATGCCATGACCGACCTGAAAGCCACAAAGCCGATTCCTGATTCCAGCGTGTTTCAGGAATTAACCCGCGAGTTGGATGTGGCGAAGAATAGCGACGGGGATAGTAGCGAAAGCGCCTCTGAGTCCCTTCGCATCGAAAAAAACCTCATTCTGCTGAAACGTCTGAAGGCGGTCTATTCGTCTGCTGGTGTGCGTTCAGCATCCTCGGGTGAGGGGAGCGGTTTAGAGGACCCAAGCCATTGGGGGCATTTGAAAATTATCGACCGCATCGGCCAAGGGGGCTTTGGCACGGTCTACCGTGCCTACGACCCTTTGCTAGAACGGGACGTCGCCCTCAAACTTAACCGTGTTGATCAGCAAGACTCCACCCGCAACAGCGTCTACATCGAGGAAGCCCGCCGGTTGGCTCGTGTGCATCATCCCAATGTATTGGCGATCCATGGCGTCGGAGTCAACGACCATCGTGTGGGTATTTGGGTCGATTTGGTTGACGGTCAAACCTTGTCAGAGTTACTCGCTGGGCAAAAGGCTTTTGACCGAAATCGTTGTTTGGATTTGTTGGCGCAACTCAATTCGGCCTTGACCCAGGTGCATGAAAATGGGCTGGTGCATGGCGATATCAAATCAGACAACGTCATGATGAGGGACGACAGCGCAATCTTGATGGATTTTGGCGCAGCCCAGCATCTTGGGGAGTTACCGCGATATGGTTCACCGGCGTTTATGGCACCAGAGTTGTTTTCCGGAGCGCCGGTGTCCGCCTCATCGGATACGTACTCCTTGGGTGCGCTGATGTACAGAATGGCGCTGGGTTATCACCCTCCGCTGACCAATCAAAGCAGCGATACACCGCCTAGTAGTGCTTCCTATCAATCGTCATTGAATGGTGCCTTGGGTAGGCCTCTCGCCGCCCTGGTAGCTCGCATGATGTCGGCAGAGCCAACACGGCGTCCCAGCCACAAAGATATTGAACAGCAACTGCGAAAGATCCAAGATCTGCCTGCCCGACGGCGGAAGTTGGCCGCTGTTCTGGCGGTGATCGCCAGCCTGTCGGTGGGTTTGGTCACAAGTCTCATTGCTCTTAAGCGGGTTCAGCAAGAGCGAGAGCGATTGGCAGTGGTTAAGGATCTGGTGGTTGAGAGTATTCAGGAATTGGCGCCGGGGGATTCTGGCCCGTCATCGGCCAACGCGTTGTTTGTCACATTACGCGATCTTGCGGATCAACGTTTGCAGATTTATCCCGAAGCCCTGGCCGATATGCAAAATGTCGTTGGCCAAGGGCTCGCGAGATTTGGTGATCTTGAGCAAGGCTTGGCGCTCGTGGAGACAGGCCTCCAAGGTAAGCTTGAAGCCAGTCCGCAAGCTCATCGCAGCCTTGCCCATCACTACAATATTGTTGCTCGACTGCGACTGGAAAGTGGTGACGAAGCGGGCGCCGAGTCGGCGATTCGGCAATCTATTGATTACTTCTCACAACTCAAAATCGAAGATTACGATGTGCCCGATGAAGGTCCTGTTGGGGTTATTCGTGGGCGAACCTTGCTCGCCAATTTGTTGGGTAAACAGGGGTTATGGTTTGAGCAATTGCAAGCCCATCAATCCATATTGGAAGATCGAGTGAGGTTGCGAGGCGCTGACACCGCCAGCTCCGCTGTGGACTACTTTAATGCTGGGATGGTCATGGCCGAAATTGGAAACTCGGCAGATGCCCTTCAGTCCATTCGCAAGGCCATGGAGCTGTTAACTGCTGATGGCAACGGCGAGGCCTTTCGCGCGGTGCTGGTTCAGCTAGGACTCACGGTATCGCTTAGAAATTTGGGACGCTTTGAAGATGCCTATGCAAGCCTGGACCAGGCATACACGTTGATCAAAAAGCATTTACCTCCATCACACTGGTATTACCGTTTAGTTGATGCTCATCGCGCGGCGATTTACTTGGAGTCTGGCAGGCTAACGGACGCTCTAGAAATATATGATGCACTGGCAAGGGATAGCGAGTTGATGGATAAGCTTGGGGTGTCTGTGCGCAGCCGATACGCCAATGCGTTGTTGCTTGCAGGGCGCGCCGATCATGCAAGAGATCAGTTCGCTTGGATCTACAAAAAGCTGGGGGACAGGGACCACACCCTCCAACCGTTCTACGGGGTTGCGACGGATTACGCTGCGTTTCTTTCGGCGGACACGGGCCGACATGACCCAGAGCAGTTAATCGAGGATCTGGAATCTGTTAAACAAACGCTTGTTGGCAGGGGGTATGGCGCTCGACCAGAGCCTCTCGTATTGCAAACCTGGTTGACCGAGCTGCGCTCAAACAGTCTGGAATAACGGGCGGCTGTCAGGGGCTGTTGCCTAGCTTCGGATCATTTTATCCCGCTACTTAAGTGGCGAGACTTGTTTGAATCGGGCAATCAGTCCGTTTGCTGGTAAACGGAAAAGCGCCTAAAAAGCGGGCGGTGCGGGCATTTTTACTGCGCGAATATGCTGGTTTTCCTCAATTGCATTAAGTGCAAGGATAAATTCCTTGCCTCGGCCTGTAACACTTTGTTACATTTGCGTCGGTGTCGTATCAGCGTCCAAAAAACCCCTGGCGTCAAGTCAGAAAACCCGTCAATTGCGGTGGGCGGGTTGCACTTATTGCTGTAATCGCTGTCCTGTTGACGGTTTGTGGGGTTAGCTTCGCTGCCAAGCAGGCTCAGCCTCCTTCGAGGGATCTTCAAGCGCAAACTGGCCACCGGCTTGTTATAACAAGGGTGACAGCCATCGACGGGGCAAATGTAAGCTTTGAGGTACTGCGTCGGGTTATGGGCGACTCTTCAGACGCCACGGTAACCCTGGCATTCGACGATGCAACGATTGCACAAATGGGTGTGAAAGGTCGATACCTAGTGGCCTACACCGATGTCGTCAAAAAACGAGTGCCGGCAGAAGGTTTCCACAAGGCTAAGCCGCGCGTAATCCGCAACCTTTTGGCCGGCGAAATACTCAGTGGCGCAACCCCTGCAGCCATTGAAATGCTGGACGGCACAGCCCAGCGCAAGCTGGCCGATACACCGCACGATTTCCTGGAGTTTTTATTCGCCCAATTGGAATCTGGCGATCCATTTTTGCAGCGCTTAGCCAGCGCAGAAATACTCGGCCGCGCATCTCTCATGAAACAAATGGACGACAACCAGGTTGCAAGAATCTGGACGTTCGTCGCCAACGTAGACCGCGACCCGATGGCGCGGACGATGGCGTTACGTATTGGATTTGCCAGCGACGGCAATTCATCCCGAGCCAGGACCACCGTCCGGGAGCTTCTCGCCACCACACCGGTGTCGGTTGTTCGCGACGATATGTACTGGCCCGGTCTGGTCTATACATCACTTGTACTGATGGCCGACCAGTTTTCACCAAGCGAGAAGGACCTACCCGCTTTGACCAAATGGATGGGAGCAGAACACCGTGGCGTTGTAGAAGCTGCACTACGAGGTGTCGGAAAAACCCACCCTGAGAGGGAACTCACTGAAATCTATCGCGTCTTGTCGCAGCCGTTTCTAGCGACTCAGGCGAGGAAGATATTGCAACAACGTGTTCAGGGGTTAAGCAAGCGATAGCCGCCTGTAGTACTGCTACAGGGTAACGGTTGATCAATTTCAACTTTTGGGAGGTTCTGCGTGAAACGACGCTCATTTTTTGGGTTCTGTACCCTCGTATCTGTAATCGCCGCCAGCTTAGTCTGCATACCTGCAGCGTTGGCCCAATCATCTAGCGACAGCCCCGATTCCTTCGAGCCGGTCAGAACGGGTGTTTCACAGCCTTTGAGACAGCTGGCTTTAGAGTTCGAGCGCGCGCAACCCAGTTCGCCTAGCGAGCAGCAAAAGCCGATAGAGGTGCCTAATCAGCTGCGGCCCGATTTTCTTGGATCTGGTCGCAAGCAAGCCCCAGCGTTTGATCCGACGCGAAAAGGGGCTCTGGATAAACAAGCGCCAACCTTAGACTTGAGCTTTGATGGCTACGGCAACGAAGACAACATCGTTGTTGTCGGCGGCCAGGTATCGCCACCGGACCCTAACGGCGATGTGGGTCAAGATTTCTACATTCAGTACATGAATCTAGGCCTCAAATTTTTTAACAAAGCGGACGGCTCCATAGCCGAAGGTCCACTGCCGGGAAATATCTTCTGGTCCGGCTTTGGCGGCAACTGTGAAACGGGCAATGCTGGCGATCCGATCGTCTTGTATGACGAGCTGGCGGATCGCTGGTTGTTCTCGCAGTTTGCGGCCCCTGCATCGGCTGCTGGCAGCCAGTGTTTCGCAATTTCCACAACCAATGACCCACTGGGCTCCTATTTCCTTTACGAATACGCAGTACCGGGTATCGACTACCCGAAAATTGGTATTTTTGACGACGAAAGCGGCGTTAACAGTGGTTTCTACATGACCACCAATAATTTCAACCCAGGATTCACCGGCGTGTCGATCATCGCCGCTGACCGAACAGCTATGCTCTCCGGCGCAGCTGCCACGTTTGTTGAATTTCAGATTCCCCCCGGTGCAACTGCCACCGCGTTTTCACTCCAGCCTGGACACATCGAAGGCACGAACCTGCCACCGGCTGGCACCTGCAACGTGATTGTTCAGGCTTTTGACGACGAAGTCTTCGGTCTTGGCGGCGGCCCCGACGGTTACCGTTTTTGGGAAATCTGTCCAGATTTTGTGACCCCAGCTAACTCCACACTGACCGGTCCAACCTTGGTTGAGGCAGGCGCAGAATTTGATGCCGAGCTTTGCGGATTTGGTTCGTGTATTCCGCAGCCGGGTACGCCGCAGCTACTTGATACGCTGAGCCAATTCACCATGTATCGGGCTGCCATTCGCGTTGGCCCTGGCTCTGCGCCAGACGCGACTCGAATGGTGTTGAGCCACACGGTGGATGTGGGCGGCGACCAAGCGGGTTTGCGTTGGGTTGAGTTTGATCTTGACGCGTCAGGTACGACCATCGCAGACGAAGGCGTTTATGCCCCTGACAGCGAAAACCGCTGGCTGCCATCCATTGCGATGGATCAGTCCGGCAACATTGGTATTGGTTACTCCCTCGGTAGCGCAACCAAGGAACCGTCAATTTACTACACAGGCCGCGAAGTCGGTGATCCGGCTGGCACGCTGCAGGCGGAAGCGGCTTGCGTTGATGGCGGCGGGGTCCAGACAGGTTCGAATCGATGGGTGGATTATGCCTCTATGAGCGTTGACCCGGCGGACAGTTGTACTTTCTGGTACACCACCGAGTATTACGCCACCACCAGTGCGGTGACATGGAACACCCGAGTATGTTCATTTAGGTTCGAAAGCTGCGGTGTTGATCGGGTTGTGTTGACCGACACCACAGACAACACCGAGCAAATGGTCTGTACCCCCGACAACTTGGAAGACATTGGCCTCGACGTGGCTTTGAGCACCGGTGCGGTTGATCCAGTGGATTTGGGTACGGCGAATCTGCCCGCTGGCTTTACGGTGAACTTCTCAGCCAACCCTGTGGACCCAACACCCGGTTCCACTGTTGCTCAAATTTCTGTTGACGGCTCCGTGAGCGCGGGACCTTACAGTTTCGATCTCATCGGCAGCGCTACGGGATTAGAAGATGGGTCAGTGTCAGTTAATGTCAACGTCTTTAATGATGTGCCGGCAAACGCACCAGAGCTGCTTGCGCCTCTCAATGGCATTCGGGATCTTGGCGGAAACGTGACCTTTACCTGGACAGCGATTCCGGGAGCTTCCAGCTATCGCGTTGAGGTGAGCGAGTTTGGCGCCATCGTGGTTGATCAAGAGGCGAGGGAAACAACCCTAACCACAGAAATGGACCTTGAGCCCGGAGACTACTTCTGGCGAGTAAGCGCATTGAATGCGTGCGGTGAGTCAGCGGCTTCTCAAATCTTCACGTTCTCGGTTGCCGCTCCCGCAGGCGCACTGGTATTGCTGGTTGACGACGACGACAACTCTCCAGACGTTAGTGATTTCTTTGCTGATTCGTTACAGAACTTAGGGCTCACCTTTGACGTATTCGACACCCTCAACAGCGACACCACCGAACCGGATGCCGCCTTGTTGAACGAATACCAGGCTGTTGTTTGGTTTAGTGGTGACGAATTTGGTTTCCCGGGAACCTCCGGCCCATCGGCGGACAGCGAACTGGCGTTGGCGGACTACCTGAACGGCGGCGGATGCTTCCTCATTAGCTCTCAGGATTACTTCTTCGACAAGGGACTTACGCCGTTAATGACGGACTTCCTTGGGGTAGATTCTGCGGCCTCAGATGTAACCCAATCTGTGGTGTCCGGTAGTAACGTATTCGCAGGACTGGGACCTTATACATTGGATTATCCAGCCACGGGTCTTGGCAATTTTAGCGACGAACTGAATCCAACCGATGCCGGCGCGTTGGCCTTCCAAGGTGATGCAGGAGGAGTGTCTCAAGGCGCAGCAACCGGTGTCAGCAATGGCACATACAATACGGCGTTTCTGGGCTTTTCCTTCGCCGCAGTGCCAACGCAAACCAACCGCGATGAACTGATGCAACAGTTCCTGGTGGATCAGTGCAACGTACTGGCCGGCGCAGTTGGCGGGTCTCTGGCAGGAACGGTTACGGTCAATGGCACTACATTGCCAATCCCCGGCGCTTTGATTACCGCGACGCGGGCTGGAGCTAGTGTCACGGTGACCAGCGACGCTGATGGTGGCTATAGTTTCGACATCCTAACGCCCGGTTTTTATGAGGTTGGAATTGATGTACCAAACGGAGGCGACAACGACCCTGTGATTAACGTTGAGGTCACGGCAGACGCGGTGACCACACTGGACTTCGCCGTTGATGCTGCAGCGATTGCTTACGATTCAACAGCGACAGTTGAGACTTTGGGTACCAATGAGTCGGTGACCAATCCTCTGGTGTTAACCAACTTGGGAACGCTGGCGCTGGATTATTTGGTGAATATTGGCAGCTTCGATTTCGGTCTGCCTTCATCTCCACTGTTGATCAGCGGGAATAACAACGCGGTTGGACGTCGGAGTTCTGCGGGTGATTCTGCAGCACTACAGGCACCTGAGTATCAACGTGGACCCACGGACTTAACGGCCTTGCCGGGTGATGTGCTGTTGACCGCGCCTTATCCTGAGGGAGCACCGTTGGGTATCACGATGTCACCCGCTGGCGATATCTGGGTGGCTGATCTGTTTAGCGGCAACACGGTTCGCTACAACTCATCGTTGTTTGTGCAGGAGACGATTCCGCACCCAACCTTTGGCACGACTACCGGTGTTGCTTACGACACCGTAAACGACACTATTTGGTGGTTAGACTCTGATTTCCCAGCCTTAGTAGAAGGTGATCTCACCGGGGCCTTCACAGGAAACTTCATTATCCTGCCAGTGTCTGTCGGCGGCTTAGCTGCAGGCGTGGAATACGACCCAGCGCTGGACGCGTTCTTCTACGTGGACATTGCCGCTGATGACATCTTCGCCGTTGATCGGACTGGGGCTGTGCTGCCGGGATATCCTGTGCCGCAAACCAGTCTTGATACCGGCGCTGGATTGTTTGGCAACGGTCTGGATGTTATTGAAGGTCGACTGGATGTGTTGGTGGGTTTAATACCTGACGGTCAAGCCACACAGTCTGAAGTTACCGATATTTTCGGTAATAACCTGGGCGTAAATACTCCCATGACCTCAATCCCCGACACATTCATTAACGACCTGGTACGCAGCCGGCTTGATCCTAATGGTGTGGTTTACGTCGTCGGCAACGCGACCAGCACAATCTATGCGTTGGAGCCTGCGAATCTAACCTTAGCCACCCAATGGGCTACCGCCGAACCACAAGTTGGAACGATTCCAGCGGGTGGTGATGCAACGTTGGATCTGACCTTTGATTCGACCGCATTACCTTTCGGCAGCTACAACGCCGAGTTCAACGTGGGCGGCAACTTCGTCAACCAGGCGGAAGCCAAACCTCTGGGTCTAACGGTTGAAGGTGCACCGGGGCTAACGCTCTCGTTTACCGCCTATCTCGGGTCCGATACAGGAGACTTGTGTGCGGCTGGCGGTGGTTCTGAGACCTTCCCGGCGGAAGCCACCCAGGCTATTACCTTCTGTGTGGATCTAGCTAATACCGGTGATACCAACTTCGCTAACTTAAGTGTTGAGGTACCGTCGCTGGATATCGGACTGGAGGATATGTTGCTTAGATCGGGCAACCTACCACTGGCACCGGGCAGTGAGTTGACCTATTACTTCGTGGTAGCAGCACCTAGCGGTTTGCCGTCAGCGATAGAGGCGACTGCCAGCGCTGATCCAAGTGATGGAAGTGGCAACGTCATTCCAGGGCCTGGCACCCAGACGGCTACCGATTCGGTGACCGTTGACCAAGGTAATACGGCCCCGGTTGCGCTAGACAGAAACGTCAACACTGACGAAGACGTAGCGGTATTTGTTCGACTAAGAGCAACCGATGCCGACGGCGAACAGCTGACCTACAACGTGATTAGTGGACCAAGTAACGGCACCATCAGTGGCACGCCGCCAACGCTAACCTACACACCGAACGACAACTTCAATGGTGTGGACTCGTTGATCTACGTGGCTAATGACGGCACCTCAAATTCTAATGAGGCAACCGTGGCCATTACGATTAACTCGGTCAACGACTTACCCATGGCGGATCCACAAAATCTTGCGGTCAATAGCGGAGTGCCAATTGTGATAACGCTAACTGCCAACGATGTGGAGACTGCAGCGCTGGATTATGCGGTGGTGAATCTGCCAAGCAGCGGAGCTCTTACTGGCATTCCACCGGTATTGACCTACACCTCTAATACAGGTTTTGTGGGTACCGATACGTTCCAGTTTGTTGCTCTTGATGGGTCGGACTCATCGGCTGAAACCACGGTGTCTATCACCGTCACTGAGGCCAATGGGCCGCCGGTAGCCAATGCGGTTGAAACCACCACGAACGAAGATACTTCGGTGGCGGTTGCGCTGTCAGGCTTTGACCCGCAGGGTGGGGCGTTGTCCTACTCAGTGTTGACTCAGCCAGTCAACGGCACCTTGCAAGGTTCTGCACCTAATCTGGTGTACGTGCCGTCAGCGAATTTCAACGGCGCTGACACCTTCACTTATCAGGTGAGCAATGGTGCGAACAATTCAAATGTTGCGTCTGTGACTATTAATATCGCTGCAGTAAACGATTCGCCGATTATTCAAGGTGAAGCGTTTGACGCGCAGGAGGGAACAGAAATAACCGGTAACCTCAGCGCTAACGACACTGATATTGACGGTGATACGCTAACTTACGAATTGCTCTCAGAAGCGCAAAACGGCACGCTCACGGTTAACGCCGACGGCACCTTCAGTTACGCGCCCAATGCCAACTTTAGCGGTGTTGAGCGATTCACCTACGGGGTAACCGACGGTGCTGCCGCAGGGCAGGCTGAAGTCACAATTAGTATTGGTGAAACCTTATTTAGAAACGGTTTCGAATAAGTCACACCAGAAGTACCAAAAAGCGCGGCTTCGGCCGCGCTTTTTTTTGCCTGACGATTTATGTTCACAACCTAGCTAAAGCCCATAGGATCGAGCGGATAGGGCTACATGAAAACAGAAGACGCCCTGGCTAAAAATCATTGCGCATTGGTTGGCACAATCCAGTCATCATCGCCTTCCACGCCATCGCCAAACACCTGGACTTCAATAGCGCCTCTATCTATTGCTGGCCCTAGCACGCGCACGCCACCCTGAGCATCGCGAAACGGTAAACCATCAATCACCATCAGACCGCTATCGATGAGTGGAGAACCTGGCAGTGGGCCGACACCGAACAGACCTGAGCCTAAACCGGGATCGCCCGATAGGGTGCCGGTTTCTTCAACAAAGTCGCCGCTGTTTCGGGTGTTATAGAAGTTGTTCTGAAGCCTGAGATCGTCTCCAATTAGAGTGACGTCGCGTTGCAGGTCGCTTTCGAAAAACACGTTATTGATAAGCAGTGTTGCAGCGTTCCCTCCAAAACGTAAGCCGGTGCTGAAATCGCCGTTGGCAGAATTAAACACCACAGTATTGTTTGCGATAACCGCATTTTGTCCATTAGCCACGATATTGGCGGCGCCAATTTGACCTCGGGATTGATTGGCGGCAAAGATCGAGTTAACCAGCCGGAAATCACCGACTTCTACAGTGGCGAACAAACCGGCCCCACCCGTCACGTCGGCATTGCGATCAAACACGACGCTTTGAATGCTTAAATTTCCTTGCCAGGTAGGATCAAAAGGGGCCACACGAATGCCGCCCCCGCCACCGCCGGAACGGCCCTGTGCCACGGTTAGGTTTTCAATCAGAATATCGCCGGTGACAGCACCTGGCTGAATAACGAGACCCTGAACCTGAAAGTTTCCATCCAGTGTGGTCAATGTGGGATTGTCTTTTCGCGATACACAAATGGGCCCGGCGAATTGCGCCGGGGGTCCCCAACCACCAGAAATTGTTAGATCGCCGGGTTGGCTGGACACAAACCTGAACCCGGAAATCGGTGCGACCGGAACGTCATACTGACCCAGCATCATTCTGATCTCATCGGATTCGGTATTTGATGCGGCGTCAATCAATGCATTTTGAAAACCGATGGCGTTGTTCACGCAGAATATTTCGGCGTTCGCGCCTGGCGCTGCGAGTCCTATCGCCAACAGAGCGTATATTCGAAACAGTGGATTCTTCATGGGTTTTTCCTTAACAGGGGTGTTGGCCATCAGTGAGATATCTGCGCGCTAACAACAGCGCGTTTGGCTTCATTCAAATCCGTCAGTGAAAAGAATGTCAGAGGGAGTTTCCAGGGCGCCGATGTCGACGCTAAGACCTTGAATTCGCGGATTGTCCGATAGATCAAATTCAGGAAGGTTCCACAGAAATTCAAAGGGTGTCGGGAAGGGGGCGAAGGTTGGCGGATTCCGTCCGGCATCCACCAACGGCGACGTACTGGTTAGCGAGAAATTTAGCCATTCGTTACTGAGCTGGGGATCCAGCGATAGATTTCCGGCCTCGGATATTGCCTCGCCAAAGCGGTCTTCGATATTGTTGTTGAATAAATGTTTGTCGCCGAAACCTGACAGTTCCAGGTCGCGACCGGTGTTGCCCCAAAGGATATTGTTGGCAATAAAAGCTTGCGAACTGCCGTTGGCCGTAACTAAGGTGCCGCCTGTCACAAGACTCGATGGGGAGTCAGTGGCATTGTTTAAAACGGTATTGTTGATCAGATAGATGCCATTGGCATTGCTGTTCTGCAGGCGTATTCCTGCGCCTCTGACCACTGATCTATTGGCAACGACGAGGTTATTGATTACCCGAACCGTATTGCCTTGATCAACTTGCAACCCTCCTCCTTCGTGAGACAGGTTACCGAGCATCGCAGTATTTTCAACCAACACATCGCCAACGAAACTCGTACTGCCGGTCACCAACAGCCCGCCGCCGCCATTGCCAACGCCGGGCGCAAAGCCATTGATGAAGGCCAGGTTCTTAACGGTGATATTGCCGAGAAAACGCGTGCGAACGAATAGGACTCGGAATCGATTGTCCCCATCCAACGTCGTATTGAACGGGTCGGTCGATCCCAGCTGGCCGCAGGGGGAACCCGGAAACGGGATCCAGCCACCAATGATACTGATGTCTTCATCATCCCCACCCACAGCGGACGTTGAGTCGTAAACAAACCCGCCGCTTGCCGGCACTTCATAGCTGCCTGCGGCGACACGGATGGTATCGGCCTCACCGTTGACTGCGGCTAACACAAACGCCGCCTGGAGTTGTGCACTGGTTGTCACACAAAACTCTTCCGCCATTGCTGGTGGGCTAAATGGGTTAATCGTCAGGCTAACCGTCAAAATGGTTAGCAATATGGGCCTATGCATTTTCTGTCTCCATGGGTTTATTGACGCTGTCGTGGCTACCAGAATGCTGCTTGGCCGGACAGTCTTGTTGGGTTAAACGCCACCGAGAGCAATAACGCACAAAAATATGGCAGCAGGGTGCCTTAGCGCAGCCATAGGGCAGTGCCATGGGTGATTGGTAAGAAGAGTCAGCAGTGCTTCAGCGGAAAAGCCGCAGCGCGGTTTTGTTGGGGGTTTCTGGTGGTTATTTGTCGAAGTTAAACAACATATCTCGGCTGCGCACGCGCTCGGCGATGGCATCGGCCACTGCGCGAATGCGGGCGCTGTGCTTCAGTTCTTCGTGGGTGACAAGCCATAGTTCTGCTTTGTGCAAGTCGAGATGGGGTAGCACGCGCTCCAATTCAGGATACATATTAGCCCAGCGACATGAGAGCACTGCCAAACCATAGCCGTGCCTGGCTGCGGACATTTGGGCCGTTGGGCTGTTAGAGGAAAACACGATGCGCCCGGTTTTATCGGGTAGCGGGGAGTCGTCGGAAAATACGACCCGAGTGCTGCCATCAGGTAACTGCAAACCGACAAAGTCGTGGGAGGATAAATCTTTAATGCTCCCAATGGGCTTTCTTGAATTCAGGTAAGGGCCTGCCCCATAAAGGCCAAAGGTAATATCAACCAGGCGCTGAGCAATCAGATCTGGCTGGGAGGGGCGGCCTAGACGAAGGGCTATATCGGCTTCTCGATGAACCAAGTCCAGGGCGCGATTTTCGACTTTCAAGTTGATAGAGATGTCGGGATAGGCGCGATGAAAATCCACCAACTCAGGAGCTAACCAGTCGGTTCCAATGCCTTCGGTGGCGGTGATGGTGACCTCTCCTGACAGACCGTGAGAATGAACATCCACCGCCCGACTGATGGTATCCATTTCCCGGTCCATTCGTTCGGCGCTTTCTACAATGGCATGACCGGCATCAGTCAAAACCAGCCGCCGACCGCCACGAACAAACAGGGTCGCACCCAACCGTTCTTCCAATGCTTGCAGCCGGCGCCCTAGTGTCGGTTGTGACATCCCCACTTTTTCTGAGGCGGCTGACAGGTTCCCATGACGGGCAATGGCCAGGAACAGTGCGATGTCGCTCCAGCTGTTGATGGCGTCTTTAGTATTCATAAACGAATAATAAGTATAAAAACCTGATATTGCTATACGAATTCGAATAAATAGACTGGTGTCATTGTTAAACGAAGGAGAAACACCATGGGTAGCAAAATTCGATGGATGCTCTTTGCAATGGCTTTTCTGTCCGGCACAGCGGCGGCAAATCCCCAGGGGCTCGGTGCTTACCCACCACTATTTCTGACTCAGGCTGAACAGGCGCTGGAATCTGGCGATGCACCACGAACGATTGAGTTATTGAGTCGTCGTTACAAGCGTCTGTTATCCCCGGAAGATCGAATTCGAGGGTACGCCGCATTATGTGGTGCCTATTTATCGGAAGAAAATCTGCCAATGGCCGCTTGGGCCTGCGGCCATGCCGCCGACATGGACCTTGCGGGTTGGAGCGATTTTAACAACCGTGGGGTGCTGGAACTTCACCTTGGAAAGTTCGACGATGCGGTGGCATCGTTTGAGCGGGCGAGGGCGCTAAACCCTGACTCGATGGATGTAAAAAATAACTTGATGAAAACCCGCGCGATTAAGAACAGTAAGCGCTTGTCGTCAGCCCAATAAGTGTCGAGGAGTGAACCAAGGCGCGGTATCTGCGTTCAGATACCGCGCCTTGTAAGCTCGTTACTCGAACCCGTTAATAAACACCACCTCTGGCAACATGGGGCGGTAAAAATCATCGGACAGGCGAGTAGTATTCATCGCGTCATAGATGTGGGTGACATTAAGGGCGTTGGACATGCTCTGGGTACGAAGTGCTTCACCACTGGTTAACGGGCGAGTCAGCGTTGTTGTCCACTCGCCGTTGGCATCCGCTGTCGCGGTGCCAACCAGCTCAAAGGACTCAATGCGATCGTCCAGATCGTCCACATAGAGAAAAATGCTGCAACCCGGACACGCCGTTGATGGCCCTAACGGTAATGGGTCGCCGTTTTCCCCTGACACGGTCATGCCATTAATCGAGGTGACTTTGGCAGGGATAAACTGGCGCATTTCGACGGGTACACCGGGTCCTGCAAATCGGTAGGCATGGAAGTTAGCAGTGGAACGGTTGCCGCCGTCAATCATGTTGTCCCTTACCTGCATCCATGCCCCGACGCCGGTGCCGGTATAGCTCTGCATGATGATAGTTGCGTCAAATTCGCTGCCAACATCGTTGGGGTCAAAGCCATTTCGGGTGTGAAAGAAGATGTTGCCGGTAACCACTCCTTCATCACCTTGGACCAATAGTCCCTGGCCACAAACGCCTACCTCATCGCCGTCCACGTCCAATCCTACGATGTTGTTTTGTATTGAGTTGTTAGTGCCGGCAATTTCCATCGCAATGGGCGGCGTTTCGTTGGCCGATTGAGTAACATGAAGGCCAGCGAATGTGTTGCCTTCAATGGTGTTGTTAGATCCGGTTACCTGGATGCCGCGGCCGCCGTACCAAAGGTTGTCGTTGAAATCCGGGTCTCGGCTGCAATCGATGTCACCGCCCACTGGCACCTGCCCATCGGCGTTCATGCCGATGAAATTGTCCACAATCCTATTGCCTGATCCACCGCTGGTCACCCGAATGGCACGTTCAGAGGCGCCAATAATGCGGTTGTTGCTGATCATATTATCGTCCGAAGCACTATTGGGCATGATGATGCCGCCGCGGGCCATAGAACGTTCAGCTTGAGAGGAGGCGTCTGAGGCCAAGGAAAGCTGGGTGCCATCGTTGCTCAATCCCATCCAAACATTGGTTACGGTGTTATTGCCTTCGTAAAGAATGATCTGGCCGCCACCTTTGAAACCGATGTTTTGAATGGTGTTGTTGGAGGTTCGAACCTCCAATGATCGACCGAATATGGGGCTGTTATCCGAGTTGGTGTTGATCATGATTTTGGGTCCGTCGGTCCGCCCACCAGGCTGGGTGTCACCGTCGATGGTGACCTGTCCACCGTCATCAACAATAAACCGTCGGTCAATTTCCAAAATAAAAGAGGAATCCACCTGAACCTCCCACATGTCCAGTTGGGCATCGTAGTTGGGGTCTGACATGGGGAGGTCAAACAAGATATTGATGGGGCGGTCGGCATCCGGCCGCACGCCAGCCTCCAGCACTGCACGGCGAAACGTACATTGACCATCGCCGGCAGGGAAAAAGATCGCGCCAGAAGTAAAGTCGCAGGTGAAGTTGTCTACCGATCCGCCATCACTTTCTGCGGTGTCTACGGTAGTGGTGACAACAATATCGATGGCCAAAACCGCCGATGTGGTGAATATCAAAGCCGCGCATAGTGCGCTTCGCTGCCAAAAATGTCTCATCGCGTTCTCTCCCTGCGTTGAAATTACGGCGCTAAGTCCTCTAGCGCGGGTCAAAAATTGATCACCTAAGGGGTGGAACCACGGATGGCTTTGGGGTGTCAGCTGCCCACCCTGACCGCAGTGTCCAAGTAAAACCGTTGGTGTTAAAGATTATCGCGAAGGTCCTGGGTGATTTTGGACATTTTTTTGTTGGCGATCTCGATCGAGTCCTGCGGATGATTGACTCAGTGTTTTCATGCAGCGCAGCAAAGGGAATCTCCACGGGATAATCGACTTGGGGGAAAAAATGCGTATTATCGTGTTGTTCCTAACTTGCCAGGGGTTTCACGCCAGATGACCGCCAGCCGTTGTAGATCGCTATTGTTATTTATCGTGTCCCTTCTGTCCTTTTCCTCCTCCGCCGAAAACTGGTTAACCAGCTTTACGTCGGACGCTATGGCTGGCGGGCTCCAAGCCGCGGCAAAGCAGGGCGACTGGGTCTATGTTGGTGGCAGTATTGGGTCTGTCGGTACCCAAATCGTTCCGTCCGTCATTGGATATAACCTCACAACCGGCGAGCGTCGCATTGAGCCCGCTGAACTATCAATGACTATCACCAGCTTGCTGTTTTTCGATCAGGGTAATGGACCCATCCTGCATGCGGCCACGCCTAGCGGCGTTTGGGCGCTAGAAAACGGCCAATGGACAGAGATAGGTAGTTTAAGCTCAGCTGGAACTGGCGCCGTGTACGATCTGGAAGTTTTCGATTTTGGCAATGGCCCACAATTGGTAGCGGCCGGTGACATTTTTATCCCCAACTTATCTGGGCCGACGATAAACGGGGTGGTAGTTTGGACCGGTAACGAGTGGGAGAAGGTTGGTCCAACCGACTTGCTCGGAGACGGATTCGCCATGACGCTATGGAATGATGGTGGCCAGGAACGCCTTGCTGTTTTAGGCGCTTTTACCATCGGCGCGGATTTTCACCGTCTGCTGGTCTGGAATGGTGCCGATTGGGATCGCCCGGCTGCCTCTTTTGGCGGTCTGTTTAGTTCGCCAATCGTCATCGATACAGTTCCAGGGCCCACTGGCGAAAACCTCCTGTTTTGCGGAGATTTTAACCAGGTAGAAGGGGTCGATGCTATCGGCATAGCGCGCTGGGACGGACAAGCTTGGTTTGCCATTCCAGGCGCAGAGAATCCCTTCAACCGAAGGTGCAGTTCACTGGTTTCCCTTCCTGAAAATGACTCGCTTGCTTTACTTTTTGGTGACTTTGTTTTTGATGGGACTGCGACAGAGTCTATTACTGATCCGGCGCAAGCCAGGCCACCCTGGGTCAAGACAGCGGACGGAACGGTATTGGCCTTGGGTAACGCGGAAGGTAGATCAGTGGCTGTCCGGACCAACGGTGCGTGGGAATACCCCGAGACGGCGGGTGGGTCGCTTTTGGGCTGGAAAATCGAGCGAATTACGTTAACCGACGAAGGTGCTCAAAGCATCGTCATGGCCGGGCGCTTTCAACGTTTAGACGATGGCGCGCGTTTCGATATTGTTCGTTGGGATGGCGAGACGATTACCGGACTGGCAAATATTGAACAGACGGTTGGATTTCCGCCCACCGCTCTGTCTGTCCATCCCGGTGGTGTGTTTATAGTTGCCGGCGGATTCAGTGAAACATTTCTCGTATCGCTAAGCGACTCTCAGGTGACCGTTTCCGATCAGTTGCCTGAGCGAGCCCGCGCCGTGGCTACCCGCAACAATGATGGACAATTAGAAGTTTTCCTGGGCACCGACGACGGTGTGAGACGTTGGGCGAACGATGTATTGGAGGAAGTGGGCGTTGGGGGGCCGACTTATTCAGTGTCCAGACTCATCGCAATTGATCCAAGTCAACCCAACGGCGGCCTTTACGCGAACGCGGGTCAAACCAGCATTGATGTTTACGACGGCGTTGCCTGGAGCGCTAGCGTGGTGACCACAGGCCCCCCTGGTCTACGTTTCTTGCAAGAAGCCGTTATAGATGGCGTTAGTAAGCTATTGACCCAGGTTAATCCAGGTGGGTTGATTGGTCAGCCTGGGGAGAATTTTTTGTTTGACAATGGGAGCTGGACCTCGCTGGGGGTGTCTGCGGCCGCTGGCAGCGGCACTGCAGTTCGCATCGGTGAACAGGATTGTTATTTCGTTGGTGCTGCATCCAAACTTGAGCGCAATTGCGGGGCAGGATATGAACCATTGCCTGAGACCATGATGCTGGAGGAGTTTTTTAATCCATTCACAACCTTTTCTAGTGGATTCGTGCCGAGGTATAAGATTAACGTGTTGACCCTGGGCACAGATAACCAGCGAATATTTGTAGCCAATCCGTTGACTCGGGTGGGTAACGTTGCATCCGCTGGCGCCGGTACCTTCGATCCTAAGGTGATTACCTTAACGGGTTTTGAGTAACGGCATTGCCCCAGGCTGGGGTTATCAAATACTTGTTGAATGCTAAGCCCCAAGACAGGAAAAACCAACATTCGTAGCTCGGTCTCACCCAACTCTGGCCTTTTTACACTCAGTGTTCTATTCCTTTAGCCGGGCGAATACCGAGAAATAGCTAAACCTCCGGATTTGGGGGAGCGACCCTAACCGAGGCGCTGATCCGATTCGGGCTGCAATGACGCGTAACGAACATGGCATAGCGAATAATGTAAGCGCTTGTCTGTGTCCTTGATTTATTTGTAGCAGCTATAGGGGTACAGGCATGTCAGGTCGCTTGGTCAGACGGCTGGGTGCTGACTCCAAGTTGCGATTACTGCGCGTTTGATGGTCTTTCATGGCGAAAAAATGGGGTTTTCAGCAATTTTTGCAAAAAAAATCCCTTGGGTCATTGTAGGGTAGTCCCAGAGTGCCAATCAAAAATGGGGAGATAGGTAATGAAACAACTGGAATTTCGCCCTTTGCCTTGGGCAATGGCCGCGATCTTGTTCAGCCTTGACGCGCAGGCAGAAAACATTGAACCCGCGGCGGACACCGGCCCTCTGCTATTCACATATACGAAAGCCGATATCCAACGAACGGGGTGGGTGACCCTGGCGGACGTTCTCAACGAATTAGTCGTTACCGGGACCACGGAAACCCGAGCCATGACCGCTTTTTCTACGGGAGCCAATCGGGTTAACTTACGCTCATTTGGCGAATCGCGGGGGCTGGTTTTGCTGAATGGCCGGCGGCTAGTGTTAGGTTTAGACGGCGCGGCGGATTTAACGACAATCCCGTTGTCGGCCATCGATCGCATTGAGATTTCCACGGAAGGTGGTAGCGCAGCCCATGGTAGCGGGGCGATTTCCGGAGTGATCAACCTGGTGACCAACGAGTCGTTCCAGGGGCTTAGTGCCGCGCTTCATGTTGGCGAGTTTAGTGACGGAGATGGCGAGTCGCGGGCGGTCGATTTCAGTTTCGGAACCGGGCCTGGTGCCCGGTCCGTTTCGGTCCATGCATCGTTTTCTGACGCCAACCCGGTGTTAGGTTCATCACGACCGATCTCCTCCCAATTGTTTTTCGGCACAGACACCGCATTGGGCTCATCGTTTACGCCCCAAGGCCGCTTTGGTTCCTCGGTATTGGGATCATTCAACCTCACCAGTGTCCCCGGTACCGAGGTGACTAGCCCCAGCGATTTCAACGAGGGCGACTTTGTCTTTGGTTCACCGGGAATGGGTACGGATCGATTCAATTCCTCGGCAGACCAGTTTGTTCTCAACCCGCAGCAGCGGGCTTCTTTGATGGCCCAAGGGCGTTTCGAATTCGGTGGGGGAGTGCTGCTGGAAGTTGAGGGTCTTTATAGTGAACGTGACGCCTCCCTGCAATTGGCTCCACCCGCGTTAGCGCTGGGTCTGTTCGGTCCGTTTCCTAATATTGGAGTGGCGGCGGACAACTCGTTTAATGTGTTTGGTCAAGAGCTTGCAGGTTCGGATTTCCTTGGGGCGCGTCGGTTGGTTGAAGCTGGGCCTCGCACCATTGCGCAGGACGTCGACGAGTACCGTTTCGCTGCAGCTCTGAGTGGCCATTTGGGGGACGAAGCAAACGCTTACTATTGGCAGGTCGATTTAGTCCACAGTCGGCGCCGCCAGAGGGAAGCAGAAAACAACCGAATAGACAATGAACGAGTGCGCAGATCCCTGTCAGGTCAACCTTGCCGGGACGATTTGTTTGGCGACGGCTGCGTTGAACTCAATATCTTTGGCGGGCAGGGTGCCGATGGCAACGGCACGATTACTGGACAAATGCTCGACTACATATTGTTCGACTCCGTGGAGCGCGGACGCTCAGAACTGGACCTACTGACTGGGCGCGTGGGTGGCAATATTGCGAACTTTCCCGCTGGCCCTGTTGCACTAACAGCTGGAGTGGAATTTCGGCGTGAGGGCGGTGAGTTCTCGCCATTTTTATCACCGGAAGTGCAAGCCCTGACCTTACAACAAGATACGAATGGCGATGTGACGGCAAGGGAGTTTTGGGTCGGCTTAGACGTGCCTCTGCACAACTCGTTAACCGCATCCCTAGAAGGGCGTTATTCCGATTTGGACAGCGTTGACTCGCTTTCTGCCGGCAAAGCTCGGCTCCAATGGCAGCCCTCCGAAACCACCCGGATTTGGGGCGTGTGGTCCAAGGACTTTCGCGCGCCAACCGTGACCGAGTTATTTGGTCGGCAATCTTTCGGTAACGCCTTTTACTCAGATCCCTGCATTCTCCAAGATACCGATAGTGATGCCGTCAGAGACTCGCTGAGCCTGCTTCCGGGATGTGCTGAGGTTGACCCATCAAGCCGTCAAGAAGTTTCCATGCCACAGCCTGTGGTGGGAAGCGACGAGAGCGTTGACCCTGAGACGAGCGATCAATGGAATGTTGGGTTTTCCTGGCAACCTGTGAACTGGACCAAGTTGAATGCGAGAGTGCAATTCAATCACATTGAACTTGATGATCGCATCGTCACATTAAGCGCCCAAAGCTTACTCAATGCCTGCGCCTATTTGCTGCGGCACTGCGACCGAATTCAACGTTCTACAGCAGGTCAATCGTTTGCTGCTGGAGATCTCGTCAACATTTTTGGCGGGGTTATCAACGACGGCAAATTGGACGCGTCAACCATAGACTTGGGATTGAATTGGTCTGATGAATCCGATTCCTGGTTTGTTGATTGGGCGGTGAGCTATACCCAAGAGTTCGAACGCACCGATTCGGTGTATCAAACCGCATTTCGTGCACCCACCCTAAACACACCCACTGAAACGGCCCAATTGCTAGGCCAAGCAGGCGCGTTGGTGATCCCGCGCTGGAAATCCGCACTGGATCTGCGCTGGGAAGGGGGGCGGTGGGCCGCCTCATGGGGCGTTCGATATACCCATGGCAGCAATGAACTGTGCAGCTTGTCGGCATTTGGCTTATGCAATGTCGACTTAGATGGCGATGGTAACGCGGACGATGGCCGCCATATCGGTGCAACCACTTACCATGATGTGCAGGTGACCTACCGTTTGTTGGAAAACGATTTTCAGCTTGTCGCAGGAATCCAGAACCTATTTGATAAAGGCCCTCCCTTGTCCACTCAAATCGCCGGATCCAGTTATCACCCAAATGACTACCGAACACCCGGTAGGTACCCGTACCTCCGCTTGGCGCTCAACTTCTAGGGTTTCGGCGGTCTCAACTTAACGGGTAGGGTGCAAAGTGCCGGAGTAAGGCTCTTGGCATAGGCTGCTCCTTTAGCGCATACAAACACGACGACTGGCCCCTTTTTCCCATGAACTACGTGAGTCATTGGGATAGCAAGCTGCGCGGAGCCAACAGTGATCGTCATTACACCTATACACCAAAGTCGGATTCAGCAATCCCTAGCGAGCATCAGTAAAAATCTGCTGCTCGCTATCAGCCTGAGTATTTGTCTCTTCGCTAGCCAGTCGGCCTACTCGGCGGTGTTTTTTGTGGGGCCGGGGGGCGATTTTGAGACTATTCAGGAAGCGGTGATCGCATCCACCAATACTGGTCAAGATGATGAGCTAAGGATCGTCGAAGGCGAGTTTGTTGAGCCAGTGGCTATCCGGCGCTTTTCTGACTTTGGTGAACTGACGCTTTCTGGCGGATGGTCGCCTAACTTTTCTGAGGTGATCGGTAAAACGACGATTAGCGGTGGAAATGTCGACCGGGTGATGGATATCGTGCTCACCCAGGGCAACGCGCTTGCGTTGGTCAATCTTATCATTCGCGATGGAGCCGCCGAGACAGACGCGGGCATACAAGGCAGCGTCACCGATGCCTCGCTGACAATCGATCAATGCGAAATTGTCAGCAACATTGCCCAAGGTATACGCACCGAAGGGGGTGGTATCTCGGTTAACACTCGAGGCAGCGCGTTTGTTGAAATCACCAACACGCTGATTGCGGACAACCAGGTTATCTGTTCCGGCGATGTGGATTGTCAGGTCGGCGGCTTAAAATTGCTGGGAAACGGTGAAGGCACGTTTCAGGTGCTCGGTTCGGTCATCCGTAACAATCGGGTAGAGGTGGTCAATGGTGCTGGCACGATTGGGGGTGTAGAGCTCGGATCAACCAACGGTGGCAGTATCGTCTTTAATGATAATCGAGTGCTAGAC
>CAZLJY010000030.1:0-31368 GCA_964559945.1 uncultured Gammaproteobacteria bacterium
GAAGATCCCCCTGGGAGCTCAGCTGCGCCCAACGAGGCAGCAGCCGTCGCTGCACCAGAACCCGCACCGATCATTGTGAAAAAGGGCGGCGCCGTTGCATCGCTGGCGCTACTGATTGCCCTAGGCGCCGCCGGCCTGTCCGGTTATCTGTGGTGGAATCAATACGCCACCATCACACAGCCACCCAAACAGCCTGAACTTACCGATTACACGGCTCAAATCGAGCAACAGGGCCGTCAGCTGGAAAGCCGCATAAACAGCGCTTTGGGTGACCTGCGAACCAGCCAGGGTGAGGCGCGCAGCGCTATGGAACAGGAGTTGGACGAGGTTAAGCGACAGAACGAACGTATTCGAGCTGATCGGGAAGGCGTGGAAGCAACGCTGGCTAACGTTGAGCAAGCCAGTCGCCGATCAGGCACAGCATTTGAGCGGCGACTTGGCCATTTGGAAACCAGCATTGCCGCACTGGCGGATGACCGCACCGACAGCACCGACCAGCTGGCGCTGGCTGAGACAGAATATCTCCTTAGGGCAGCGACCGAGCGATTGAGTTTGTTCAACGATCCGCGGGGCGCCAATCGGGCGCTGGAATTAGCCGCCGAGCAACTGAGCAGCGTCAACGACCCGATCTATAGCACGGTGCGGCAAACGTTAGCCAACCACAGACAAGCCCTCAAAGCGCTTCAGCTGCCAGATCGCGTAGCCCTGTCGACCGAGTTGCTGGCACTGGCACGCAGCTCTGTGGAATGGCCCCTGGATGCCCGACGCAGTTTAAGTTCCAGTGGCGCCAACCTACTGATTCCTGAAGCCGAAGAAGAGGGAATGTGGCCTCGATTTAAGTCGGTGTTGTCCAATGTAGTAGTGGTGCATCGGGAAAAGGACACCGCAACGGTTCTCCTGACCTTGGAAGAAGAACGCTTGCTGCGGGAGAACGTACGGCTGCAATTGCAGGTGGCACAACTGGCGGCAGCGCGAGGAGAACAGGCCCTATTTGAATCGTCTATTGGCGCGGTCACCGATTGGATGGGCGAATATTACGAACCCTCCGCTGAACCCGTCGCCGAGGCGCTGAGCCAGCTCCAGACCCTAGCTGCCACCAATCTAAACCCCACATTGCCAGATATTTCTCCTGCCTTGAGGCAGTTGCGCAGTATTCGGGCCACCGAAACACTGGCTGACCAGGTGAGCACCCCTGCACCCAGTGAGTCAACACCATGAAGGTGATGCTATCGCTAATACTGGCGGTAGGCCTGGGCCTGGCGGCCATTTGGGCGTTACCCATCCTGCGCGGATATGTGTTGATTCGGGCCGACGGCTGGGCGGTAGAAATGAACGTGTTCGTGTTGCTTGCGTCACTGGCGGCAATCTACCTGTTGATGAGGTTACTGGTGTGGGGATGGAATATGCCGGGCAATGTGGTGCGCGGCTTTTTCCAACGCCGGGCTGCAGCGCAGCTGGAAATAGGCATGCTCGCGTTATCAGAAGGAGATTGGCAAAAAGCCGAAAAAGCCCTCGCCAAAGCCGCCCGTAAAGGGGATCAGTCTGCCCTTAGCTATATCGGCGCGGCCCAGGCAGCGGCCGGAACGGGCCATGAGAATCGCGCTGACCAATACCTGGAACAAGCGGACGAATCCAGCAAAGCCCATGACTCTGTTCTTATCACCCGAGCCTCATTGCAGCTGAGCGCAAACCACCCAGAACAGGCGCTGGATACACTGAACGAGCTAAAACGAACCAAAGAAAGCCGCCCCAGAGTGCTGGAATTGAAGGCCCGGGCACTGGAGCAGTTGGAGCGCTGGACTGAGCTTGCCGCCATTGCGCCTGCTTTGAGCAAAGCCAAAATCATTGACGAAGACCAGCAAGACCGGCTGCAACACAAAGCGCTGCTGGCGGCCTTGGAAGGGGCAGAAGACTCAGGGCAACTCAGTGTCGCGTGGAAATCACTCAACCGCAGCCAACGCCAAGAGGCGGTGTTCTTAAGCGCTTACGGCGCCAATGCGGCGGCCCTGGGCGCCGGGGATCTAGCGGAAAAAGACCTGCGTTCTGCGTTAAGCCGAGAGTGGTCGGAGAGCTTACTCGACCACTACGTTATTGCCGCAACCGGTTCGGCCAAACTAACCAGCCAGTTAGAAAAATGGCTGTCTAAAAACCCTGACAGTGCCGGACTGCACCGACACCTGGGGCGGTTGTACGTGGGCTTAGAACAATACGCAAAAGCCCAGGAACACCTGGAGACCAGCGTCAATTTGCGACCGAACCCCGAAGCTTGGGCAGAGTTGGCAGAATTGAAAGCCTTTGACGGCGATACCGATGGAGCCTTGGCCTGTTACCGCCAAGCCAGTCAGCGATCCGCATTACCACCAGGGCCAGCATTGCTGACTGCCGAGTCAAACTAAACCCTGAAAAGCTCGCCGAGACGAATTCGGTCAACCGCGACTCAAAAACTTCAGTGCGACTGGCGTAGGTCGATAGTTCCTGGCGGCTGACCGGCTCTGGCCTTTTCTGCCATCCGGATAAACCCAGATTCCATATCTCGACAAAACTGATCGGTCCTAAACAGCGCACTGTTGCGGGCATCCCTAACCCGACCTTTCATTGTCTTTAGTTGGGACTGGTCGGTGGCCAGATTCACCGCAAGCTGTCGGTATTGGTCCAGGTCACTTACCACCAGATCCGCCAGCCCCGCACTATGTAACAAACTACCTGCCACCCGAGAGGCAAAGGATCGACCCGCCCAACTGAGCACCGGACAGCCGGCCCACAGAGCGTCGGACGCGGTGGTGTGGGCGTTGTAGGGCGAGGTGTCGAGAAACAGATCGGCTAAAGAAAGATGCGCCAAATACTGGAGATGGGGGAGTTTAGGCATCATCACCAGGCGATTGGGGTCAACGCCATGATCTACAGCATGGCGGCGCAGATTGGCATCGGTGCTGGTGCCCGCTTTGCCGGCCAATAACCATAAAACACTGCCAGGAACCTGTTTCAGGATGTCCATCCAGGTGGCAAATACCCGCGGCGAAAATTTGTAGGAGTTGTTGAAGCTAGCAAACACCACGCCTTGCTCCGGTAACTTGGCAGAGCTGCGGGTTGGCTTAAGGTGACTGAATGCGCGAGTTGTATCTGTGGGCTGATAACTGGCGGGCAGAATCACCGGCGCCTCATCGGTATGGGCTAGCACCTCCGCGGTGGCAATAAATGGGTCGAGAATAATGTAATCCATGAACTCCGCCGTTCCCATGGTGCCCGGATAAGCCAGCCAGTTAACCTGCAACGGCGCAGGCCGAGAGACCATCACCTCGGTGACCGCGCCACCGCCATAGCCGCGCAGATCAACCAAAATGTCGATCTGTTCCTGAGTTATGCACTGGCTGATATGACCAAAAGATTGGCCCTGCAAGTGATGAAAATTGTCCACCGCCGAGGCAATGCGTTGGCGCAGTTCGCTGCCATCGTCCGGCCCCACCGAAAAGGCCACGGGGCGAATCCGTTGTTGATCAAGTGTCTCGAAAAACTCGGCGGTCAATAACGCCGTGGGGTGGCGATGAAAGCCCGACGAAACAAAGCCTATGTTTAACCGCTCGCCCTTGGGTCGGCGCCAAGCGGGTCGGTTCACCGGCCCAGACAGACCCGCATTTTGGGCAATTTGGCCAGCCCACAGTTGAGCGCAACGTTGCTGGCTTTTCGGGCAATCATTTTGCGACAGGTAAGAAAACGGTTTAAGGCCTTTACCGCCAGATTCCAATAGCGCCTCAAAGGTTGGGTCTACGGTATCCTCAGCCGCCCACTGACACAGACGTCGGGCCATGAATAAACTCTCGCTAAGCGCCGGGCCAAAACGTGGATCCAACTTGAGCGCCTCTCGATGAGCCTCCAGTGCCCCATCCCACAAGCCCAGTTCATCCCTTACCACGCCCAACTGGTACCAGCTGTCTGGGTCCGGTTGGGTTGCCACAGCCTGCTGCAGAAATTTCTCAGCCTCTTGGGCTTGCCCCATTTGCGCCAGCGCACAGCCCAGCACCTTCAGCGCGCCGCCCAGCGTGGGCGCCAGCGTGACCGCGGAGCGAGCCTGGGTTGCTGCTTGCTCAGCATCTCCTAATTGCAGCAGCACAGCGGCAAGGTTGGCCCTGAGCGGCGCCGAATCAGGCTGCAGCCTGACCGCCAACTGGTAAGCACCGCAAGCGTTGGCAAGGTCGCCGAAAAGATGCCAGGTCACGCCCAGCTGGGTATGCACATCCGCTGCTTGCGGATGGTGTTTGACGCAGTCCTGCAATACCGCCAAAGCCCCACCAAGGTCGCCGGTTTCCCGCAGCGCACGCGCCAGCAGCATCTGAAGATTCACGTTGTTCGCCAGCGCCCCGTCTCGGGATGCTTTGTTGGCATCGGTCAGCAGATCTACTGCGGAAGCTGCGGAACCTGCGACGATGTAGATCATCGACATCAAGCGCAGGGCCTCAGGGTCCAGGGGCAACAGCTCAAGGACCTTATGGCAGGCGTTACGGGACGCCTCATGGTCACCACGCTGAAACCAAGCGTAGGCCGCAGCTAGCGCATCATTGCGATCCAGTTGGCGCTCGCCGCCTCCAGGAAACTGTATTTTGAACAATAAAGCGGACAATATTTTTCCGTTCCCCTCAGATCCACGGCGTTCCATGAATCGCCGACTCACCCATTAACGGCGCAATGCCAACCGTTCAATTTGACAGGTGAAGGCACGGGTCAGATGATATAGTACTTCGTTCGTTCCCTTTTAATTGCCCAGGTCAAGCCATCGTGAGTTCTTCTGAAGTTGCTTCGCCCCGTATTGAATGGCCTACCGCCATTATGTTTGCTGTCACCAGTCTAGTAACGCTGACGGCTGTTCCCCTTTACGGCTGGTACAACGACTTTTCCACAACTGCGTGGGTTAGCGCCTTCCTGCTGTGGGTTTACTGTGGCATCTCCATCGGTTCTGGCTACCACCGACTGTGGTCTCATCGGACCTATCAAGCGCGGGGGCCGATGAAGGTTTTTTTCGCCATTGGCGGCGCATTTGCCTTGCAAAACAGCATCTTGCAATGGTGCGCTCGACACCGAGTCCACCATCGCCACGTTGATGTTGAAGAAAAAGACCCGCATTCCATCAAATTGGGGGTTTGGTATGCCCACATGGGATGGATGTTGCGCGACTACGAACCAGGCCGCGCGGACTTTAGCACCGTACCCGACCTAAAACGTGACCCCGTGGTCATGTGGCAACACCGTAACTACTGGGCTCTGACCTGGTCCATGAATATTGGCGTGCCGGCGCTGATTGGCTTCATAGCCGGCGATTTCTGGGGTTGTTTGCTGCTCGCTGGCTTTGCCCGACTGGTGCTCAACCACCAAGTCACCTTCATGATTAACTCACTGGCTCATGTTTGGGGCAAGCGGCCTTACACGGAAGAAAATACCGCCAGGGACAATTGGTTTTTGGCGCTGCTCACCTGCGGCGAGGGTTATCACAACTTCCATCACAAGTTTGAAGGGGACTATCGAAACGGCGTTCGCTGGTGGCAAATAGATCTCAACAAGTGGTTCATCAACGCCTGTAGTTGGGTAGGGCTGTGCGGAGAATTCAAACGCACGCCAAAAATCCAGATTCTGCGAGCCAAAGTAAAACTCCAGTTTGAGCGGGCTCAGGAACGACTGCAGAAACAGGAAAGTGGTGAACTCTCGAACTTCCGCGAGACCCTGGACCGGGAATATCAACAGTTTTTAGAAACCGCAAAGTCCTGGCAGGAGCTGCAAGTTCAGCGAGTACAGAAAACACGAGCTGACCTACAAGAGCGATGGAACGCAACTGCTGTTCGCACGCGAATGAGAGAACTGGAATACAGCCTCAAGATGCAGCGTAAGCGAATTAAAGTGATGGTGGCAGCCCTTCCGGTTGCCTAACCGCAAGCTGATCACTACTAAGCAATCTCTGAGCCCAAACGCTGTTCTAATAGCTAACCTGACTCAAAGCCCAAGCCCCTAGCCGACAACAAAAGGCATATGGCGACGGGGTTTCGGGAGCCTCTAGAAGCAACCCGGTCGCTAACGATTAGAGAATCTCTAAGCGCCGCGGTCCACGGTTAAATTCGGTCGATCCTTACGCAGTGTCTCAAGCTCATTGGCCAAGGCTTCCGGCGACTTGGAGCCGCGACACAGCAGCTTGTAAAACACCGGCACCATAAACAACGTAAACATGGTGGCGATGGCAACACCAGAGAACATCACCACACCCAAAACAATACGCCCTTCAGATCCAGGCCCGCTGGCCAATATCAGCGGCACAGCGCCGATCGTTGTTGAGACAGTGGTCATCAGCACCGGACGCAGTCGAATGCGTGCCGCATTCACAATAGCCTGTTCGAAGTCTTCACCGCTATCGCGCAGTTGATTGATGAACTCAACAATCAATATGCCGTTTTTCGCTGCAATACCGACCAGCAAGATAATGCCGATCTGGCTGAAAATATTGAAGGTCAACCCACCGGCCAGCAGTCCTAACAAACCGCCGCCAATGGCCAGTGGCACAGTGATCATTACCACCACCGGCTGACTGAAACTCTCAAATTGGGCGGCAAGGACAAGAAACACCACCAACAACGCCATGCCCAAAGAAAAGTAGATGGCTCCGGATGCCTCCTTATGCTCCAGGGACGCTCCCTTGTAATCAATTTGTGCAGACGCTGGTAACTCGCTACGAACGCTGTCGATCAGGAAATCCAGCGCGTCACCTAATGCGTATCCGTCAACAAGATTCGCTGACAAGGTGAGCGCCCGCACTCGGTTATAGCGATTTAACTGACTGGCACCACCAACCGACTCAAGCGTAATCACGTTATTCAACGAAATCAGTTGGCCGGAACTATCGGAGCGCACATAGATATTGGTCAAATCCGAGGGGGTTGCGCGCTGAGACTCGATGGCTTGTATCACCACGTCGTACTCTTCACCATCCACAACATAGGTGGTGACAGCGGACTCTGTCATCATCGCCTGCAGGGTTCGACCAATGTTACGAACACTTACTCCCAGAGCCGCTGCCCGGTCTTTGTCGACTCGAACCACCAGCTGGGGTTGGGTTTCTTCCAGATCGCCGCTGACCCGCTCAAACCCTGGGTTTTCAGCAATGACATCCAACATAATGTCTCGCCAGCGAGCTAGTTCCTCGTAACTGGGACCGCCAATGACAAATTGCACCGGTTGGCCGCCACCTCCGCGAGAAAGCCCCGACCGCATGAAGGTAAACACTCGCAGATCCGGAATTTTCTGCCACTGTGGCAACAGCTTTTTCATGGCTTCTTGGGTCGTTAGCTTGCCTGGCTCGAAGTCATGCATGCTGATGCCCAACAAACCTTGGCTGGCTGTAGTGCCGCCAAAACCGGGTATCAGAACAATGGCACGGGTAATGTCGCCAGATTCCACTAGCTCCAATAACGGTGCTTCCAGCTGCGGAATGTAGCTGGTCATCTTTTCTATACTGGTACCGTCCAAAGCACTGAAGGGAGCGAAAAATGCCCCTTGGTCCTCTTCGGGAGCGTACTCCTGGGGCACCGACTGAAATAACCAGAATATCCCCCCCGAGAGCACTAACATCCCGGCAACAAACACCCATGCCACGGACAACACGCGCTTCACCCCGCGTTCGTAGGACTGAGCCAAAACCTCAAACCGGCGATCTATCCAGCGTGATAGCGCACTGCCCTGCTGACTAGGTTTTAGCAGTTTGGCGCAAAGCATTGGCACCACTGAAAGGGCCAGCACGCTGGAAAATACCACTGCGGCGGCAATGGTCACCGCCAGCTCTGAGAAAATTCGACCGATGTTGTCGTCGAGAAAAATGATCGGCAGAAACACTGCCACCAGCACAGCGGTGGTGGCAACAACGGCAAAACCGACCTGTCGAGAACCGCGAAACGCGGCTAACAGCGGAGGTTCACCGAAGTCGATTCGCCGGTGAATGTTCTCCAGCACCACAATGGAATCATCGACCACCAAACCAATGGACAAGACCAAGGCCAATAGCGTGATGAGATTAACCGACAAACCAAAGGCCGCCAGCGCAATACAGGCGGAAACCAGGCAAATCGGAATCGTCAGCACCGGAATCAAGGTGGCGCGAAGGTTACCTAGGAACAACAGTATGACCACGCCAACCAATGCCACTGTCACCGCAATGGTGAAAAACACCGCCCGAATAGCGGCGCGGATAAACACTGAATCATCGGAACTACTGGCAATGGCCATGTGTGGTGGCAAACTCTCGGCGACCACCTCGATCATCGCCTTTACCTCAGTGAGCACCTCCACCGTGTTGGCCGTGGACTGTTTGACAATCCCCATGGCAACCGCATCTTGGCCATTGGTACGGAAGGAACGGCGCTGATCTCGGGTGCCAATCTCGACCTTCGCCACTTCCCCAAGGCGGATGCTGTGCCCGTCGTCGCCGGTAGCAATAACCAATCGACGAAAATCTTCCGGTGACGAATAATTGCGCGCCATCCGCACCGTGTATTCCACCTCGAGGGTTTCGATACGTCCCGCCGGCAACTCAACATTCTCCGATTGCAGAGCAGCTTCAACGTCTGTGACCGCCAAGCCTCGTGCAGCCAAGGCCCGTCGGTCAATCCAGATTCGCATGGAAGGTCGACCACTGCCGTTTATGTTGACCTGGGAGACTCCGGCGATACTGGAAAACTGATCCAGCACATAACGCTCGATGTAATCGGTCAGCTCAATCAACCCTAATTGGGAGCTGTTGATGGTGATAAACATGATCGGGCGAGCGTCGGTGTTTTGTCGCTCCACCCTAGGGGAATCTACGCCCTCTGGCAGCCGACCAACAATTCGCGAGACCCGGTCTCTGACGTCATTTGTCGCCTGCTCAATTTCCCGCCCCAAATCAAATTCGATATTAATCCGAGAGGATTCGTCCCGGCTGCGTGAAGTGATGGCTTTAATGCCTTCAATCCCACTGACCTCACTTTCCAACAGCTGGGTGATGCGCTTTTCCACCACTTGCGCTGACGCCCCGGGATAGTTTGCCGACACAGAAACCACCGGTGCCGCCACATCCGGGTATTCACGCAATGGCAACTGCTGGAAAGACAATACCCCAAAGGCCAACAACAGCGCGCACAGCACGCTTGCAAACACGGGCCGCCTTACCGATGTATCAGATAGCCACACGACCTAAAACTGCCCTGATGAGTTTGACCCTGCCGCGGGGCCGGATGGACGCGCAGGATCCTGTCTAGTGGTGTTTAGTACTGTCACAGAGACGCCGTCTCGAAGGTTACCCACCCCGGCAACGACAACCTGCTGACCGGCCTCAAGCCCCTGCAGCACCTCCACTCGATCAAAGGTTCGTTGCCCCAACTCGACCGTGGTTTGCTTCACCGTGCCATCTGCCTGTAGCAAGTACACATAGCTGACGCTTCCGTTGGAAACCAGCGCTCCCTGGGGCACTGCCAAAGCCTGGCGCTGATTGCTGGCTACTGCCACCGACATCAACATTCCGGGACGAATTTTGCCGTCACTGTTATCTAACACCGCGCGGATTTCGATCGCCCGGGTTATTGGATCAATCCGCGAGCCGATGGAAGACACCTGGCCCGTGAACTCCTGATCACCCCAAGCAGCGGATACGGCGGTGATGGGTAGGCCTTCCCGCAACACACTGAGCTGGGTCTCAGGCAACGTGAAATCTAGCTTGATCACCGAGACATCATCCAAGGTGGTGATCGGCGTGGTAGGGGTCACCAATGTGCCCGGGCTCACCTGGCGGAATCCCAGCAAGCCGGAAAACGGCGCTCTCACAAGTCGATCCTGAAGTCTTGCCAGCACAGTGTTGAGCCTTGCGTTAGCGCCATCAGCGGCCGCAACGGCTTGATCAACTTCTGATTCAGCGGCCAGGCCGCGGGAACCCAAATCGTTAATTCGAGCGAGCTGGGCGTTGGCATCTTTGAGTGACGCACGGGCCTCATCAAGCAGCGCCTGCTCTTCCCGATTGGTCAGCTCCACCAACACCGTACCGGCTTCCACCAGTTGACCGTCTTCGAAATTAACTCGACGAAGGGTGTCTGTGAGTTTCGCCGTGATCGTGACTGATTCGTTGGCACGAGCAGTACCTAAGCCTTCCACCGCTTCCACAAAACGGCTGAAAGAGACAGTTTCAACATCCACAGTGATCGACCTGGCACTGCGCGCCGCGGGCTTTTCAGCACCATCGTTACTGGCATTGGGTCCGTACACACTCCAGCCAGCAAATGCTGCAACTAAAATTAGAGCCAGGACGGCAAAAATCTTCACAAATTAGTCCTTCGGTGAGTCAGACCCAGTCTAACGAGAATAACGCTAAATTTATGTCAACACGTGCCGGAGCAAAGGGCCCCGGCACGAACAAGGTCAGCGGTGTAAATCGTGTTTGAGGATTACAGAAAATGAACCAACCCGAACACCACTGCCGTCAGCAATAAGCTCATATGAATAACCCCCACCACACTGGCCATGGGCCCTAGCTTGCCAACCATCGCGTTAATTTCGAGCACTACAATTAGCCCCAACGCCGCGATGAATCCTATGTCGCCCATACTATTGGTGGCTTGGCCGAAACCCGCTGCACTGAACGCGCCATGCTTCGATGCCAGCATGCCAAACAACATCGGCGCCGAGAACAGCGTATTGGTGCGAGAGGCAAGTAAAGCCTTTGGCCCCGCTTTCCCCGCATCGCCATCCACCAGTCCACAAACCACTCTTTGCGCCGGCCAGATAATTAGCCACACGTTGAGGAACATGAAAGTGCCGGCCAGTGCCCCGATTGCGATGTACTGGTTTAAGCCAGCCCCCAAGGTTGCCAGCAAGTACACGCCGGTAGCAAAGGTAAACATGGCGCCCCAGCGAAACCACCAAAGCGCTCTGGGCGCCAACTTCTTAAGCGCGTCAGATTTTGCGTCCGCGGTGGCTTCCTTGAAGTACTCACCTTGAATGAAGTTAAAGTAATAAAGCAGACCGATCCACGTAATTCCGAACAGCACATGAAACCAGCGCAGGATAAAATCGACTAAAACCATCATTAGCATGTCCCCTGATTGCGTTAACGTGCTGCCATATTACTGTATTTACCGGATTGGCCCTGAAATAGGTCAGCCCACACAGACAGGAGAGCACTGTGGATTGAGCAAAGCGGGTCTGGACCAGCACCTGATGGATACGTTGAGACAGCCACGACCGAGCTAAACTTGCATTTGGATTGGGTGGCCGGCACCCAAGGCAATATGGTTGATGCTTCAAACGTTGGCAACCCGTCAGTTATCGCACTTCGTGATCAGTTTCACGCTGACGTGGTGCTCCTAATCGTCGCCAACGCCTTTGTACTTGGCCCCCAGACCAATTTGCGTGTTGAATTATGTGGTCTAGCGTACAACCAATATGATCGAAGTCGAACAAACGGTGTTAACCCAGGAACTCCATTTGAACCGTTCGCCTATTCCGTCGTAAAGTTTGACTGCGCCATTGGTTTTCAAGACTTCACCCACGAAATGGGAAACCTGTTAGGGCTTGACCATGACCCGAAGGGTTCACCGACAACACAGGCGAGTGCGACGGCGCCTGAGGTTACGTGCCCAGGAAGCTATGCGCATCGAGACGGTCGAAACATGAACCTTGATTTTCGATTCAGAACGGCTCTTGCAGGCTCTCGGCGGGGTCTGCAATCGAGCGCCAACGGTCCCTTCGAATGTCTGGATATGTTGGCGAGCAATTGCCTGGGCGTTCCGGTTTTTTCAAACCCTAGCCTTGAATGGTCGATTTCAAACGGAATTCAGCCGGCAGGTACGACACCAGGGGCACCTCGATTGGGCGTTGTCAATGGGGTAACTGGGGCCACACTCGACGCCAACAACTGGGATACATTTCGGAAAATGGCACCTTTAGTCGCTAGATATCGAGATGACCCTATTGAGTTGTTTAGAGATAGCTTTGAGCTCTAGAGTAACTATTTTGTGGCTGAGCATTCTAGCTTTCCAGGCAAATGCGATAGTGGGCCCAATAATAGTGAGTGAATTTGATGGTCAAGCATCGTTCGCTCCGTGCAGAGCCTGGGATGTCACCGACGATGGAAATGGGGCGGCGTTTGATTGCGCACAGGTTATCTACTATCGGCCTCAAATTTCAGAAAACAGCATTATCTTGGTTAGCAAAACATCTGACGGTTTTTTGCCCAACGGCCCCAGCATCAACCCAAGCATTTCTCTGGATGGAAGCCAGATCGTCTACACTTCGCTGGCCAACGATATTGTTGACGACGACACGAACGATTCGATAGATGCAGCTGATCTACAAGGGTTTGACGTTTTTCTATATGACCTAGCTACTGACACGAATACTCGCGTCGCTTTTGACAGATTTGGCGCAGAGGTACCATTTCCTGGGGTGGGATACGGAGTTATTTCACCCGATTTTCGGCATATCACTATTGGCTCAAGAAATAGCCTGGGCTTTGCATTAGACACCAACAACGTTGCGGATCTTGTCTACCAAGATCGTGAGTCCAGTTCGCTTGAGTTGATAGCGATTGGAATGGACGGTAGCGTCGGTTCGGAAGGTACTTTCAGTCTGGGCATCAGCGACGATGGCAACCAGATCTTTCTGCGCAGTGCCAATGACAATTTGGTCGCGGGCGACACCAATCAGCGCGAGGATCTTTTCGTGTTCCGACGGGATCAACAGCGATTTGAGATCATCGTCCGACAATTCGACGGTCAATTGCTCGCTGAGGCACAAGCCTCATTACAGGGGATCGGCGATATTCGCGGCGATGGACGGTTTGTGGTCTTTACGTATTCGGGCGAAGGGTTGGTGCCTGGCATCAGTTCAACGTTGCCTCAGATCTACCTGACGGATATCCAGACCGGGATCACCCAGTTGATCTCTACAAACCTATCCGGCGCCCCAGCCAACGGTGCATCTTACAATCCGCAGGTCAGCACCGATGGTGAAATCGTCGCTTTCTCATCGGACGCCACGGACTTGGTCCTGAACGATACCAACGGTTTCGCCGATGTGTTCGTCAGAGATGTCGCCCGCGGCAACACGAACCTGGTCAGCCGGAGCGCCGATGGTGAGCCGGGCGATGGGCAATCCGGCGGCGACCCTTCGTTTGAATTTCCGTTGACCCTGTCGCGTAATGGCCACTTTCTGACATTCACCTCGGAGGCGTCGAACTTTACCGAGCTGCCCACCAATGGGGTCCGTCAGGTTTACCTGATTAACGTGATTGCCGGTCTGCCACAGACCCCAATGGCTGTTCCGGCTTGGGGAATCGTCGCGTTGTTCGCAGCAGTCGCTTCGCTTTTGCTTTTTGGTTCAATCAAGCTTCGTACGCTAGATACTAGATCGCGATGAATGTTTGGCGCCCCTGTGGCCCAACGACGACCTATCCCGCTTTAGAGCTCTATAGAATGCAGCGCGCACTCTTGATCCTCCGGTTGTCGATAGACTTTTAGCAATTTCTCTAGCCCCGGAGCAATGACCTCGTCGTCAGACATGCGCATCCCCAGTGCCAACGAGCCGAAACCAAACCTTTCCTATCCGGAAATAGAGATCCAGAAGTCGCAAACGCTCCAACTTTTGTGATCGGCGCGCGGGATACTTATTTGATCCATCGGCTGCGAGAAACTGGCTCAACCAACGCAAATCCGGGTCATCGCCAACCACGTCGTCAACGAGCGGTAGTTCGTATGCCTCCGTTTGGATAGCGCGACTAGCCTTCTGGTTGTGTTTACAGGAGGATTTAAATCACAACGTGTGCCAATTTCCGGGAAATTGGCCAAGAATGCCGGCCCTGACCAGAAATTCTGGTCAGTGAAATTAGTTACTCGGTAGCTTCCAATCGTGGATAGAGAAACACATCGCCTACAATCAGCTGGCTGCCGCTGGGCCCGAACGCGAGTAGCACCGTCAGAGCCATTCCAGGCGGCACCTATCTGCTCTTTTCCAAGCAACCAATCGACTGAGCCTCGTAAGAGCTGAATTTTTTAGCGACGCAATCCGGTTTCCGAGGCAATGAGTCAGTTCTGTCATTAACTCGCTCTGCGCTTCCTCGGAAACCCGCACAAAATATGGGTTTCTGGGCACATTCAGCTGCAGAGATTGGTGCTCAGACTGGGCTTTACGGAGCGTATTGCCTACCCGCCCTGGAGAGGGGTATTCGAACCAAAAAACCTACCATTCAGTATGTTAGGAGGTCAGAATAGGGTTCAAACAAAATGGCGCGCCCGGAGAGATTCGAACTCCCGACCCTCAGGTTCGAAGCCTGATGCTCTATCCAGCTGAGCTACGGGCGCGTTGTTGATTTTGGAGTGCTCAATAGGTGGGTATTGAACTATCCACTTCGTTAGACCAAGCGTTTATTCCACCGGTGACATTATAGACCTTTGTGAAGCCCTGTTTGCGAAAATGTTCCGCTGTTCCCGCACTAGAGCGACCATGATGGCATATGAACGCAATGGCGGTATCTTTGGGCAAAGCTTTGATCCCTTGCATTTCTTCCCGGGTCAGCGCCACCGTAAAATCGAGACTCGCTTGCTGCTGCTCGCTGACCGGGCGCACATCATAAACTGTTGGGGCGGTTCCGTCAGCAACCTGTTGCTTCAAATCCGCAACCGATAACTCAATTACCGGCGGTGGGGCCTGGGGTAAGTCTATCGTCAGCCCGCTGCCCTGCATGCTGTCTTCAAACCCAATGATGGCGCCTCGGGCCCGTTGGGCGGTATTGATGTCCATATGAAACACGATACCTCCGGCCTCACTCTTGATCTCATCACCACTGGCTGGCTCCAGACTGAATTGACAGCGCCAATATTCATCCACTTTAAAATGGAGGTCTGCCCCTGGCTGACTCTCCATGCCTTGACGGATCGCATCAGCGGCCTGATCGGAGATGGTCAGTTCTGGCGGGGTGCGATCGGGCGGCTCCATACCCAGCATCTGGTGAAGCTCGCCGGAGTTAAACATCTGGGAGACGATGTCGCTGCCGCCGACCAACTCGCGATCGATATAAAGCTGAGGGATGGTTGGCCAATCGCCGAATGTCTTAATGGCCTCACGAACACCTTCGTCTTCCAGCACATTGAAGGTCGCGTAGCTTCCGTCTACCAAGGAATTGAGAATGCCGGATGCAGAAGCGGAAAAACCGCACTGAGGGGCCTGGGGTGTGCCTTTCATAAACAAGACAATCCGATTATCGGCCAGCAACGATTCAATCGTAGCAACGGGATTCTGACTCATAGCGATAACATTCCTAGGAAAATAGCTCAGGGGCGCACACCCCAGTGATGGCGACAATATACTAAAGATCAAGGCCTCACGGCAGCTTTGGGTCCTAGTGGCAGCGGCAATGCCCGATTTCCAGCCATAAACTTGCCACCTGAGTATTAGTCTTCTGGACGCCCTCTTCGCAAGGAAGGCACATCCACATCCATGGCTTTCAGGCGACTGTTGAGCGTAGTGGGCTTGATGCCCAGCAGAGCAGCCGCGCCATTGGGGCCAGACACCCGCCATTTCGCTGCGGACAGGGCCGCAATAAGATTGTCACGCTCACGCTGCCTCATCTGGGCTTCTGTGGCGAAAGGCGCAGTGGGTTGATCATCCACTTCGACACTAGGGCTTGGCTCAACGACGGCTGCACTGGCGGTCACCGGCTCGGATTCCGGTAGGTCGAGCTGAAGGCGACGACCACTGGAGATGATGACCGCTCGCTCCAAAACGTTTCGCAGTTCACGGACATTCCCTGGCCAGGGGTATTGCACCAACCGCTCCATGTCCTGGGTCGAGATGACCGGGGCTTCACGACCAAAGTCCGTTGCGATTTGTTGTAAAAAGTGACTCGCCAACTGAGGAATATCATCCGATCGATCTCGCAATGCGGGAACCTCCAATGGAAACACACTAAGACGATAGTAAAGATCCTCCCGAAATCGCCCCTCCTCCACCGCCGCCTTTAGGTCGTTGTTGGTGGCGGCGACAATGCGCACATTTACTTTGTGGGAGATATCTTCGCCGACCCGCTGGAACTCCCCGTCAGCCAGCACACGCAGGAGCTTGGCCTGCAACTCCAGTGGGATTTCTCCGAGCTCATCGAGAAACAAGGTGCCATTGTCCGCCAACTGAAAACGCCCTGTGCGATCACGATGGGCGCCGGTGAACGCCCCCTTTACATGACCAAAGAACTCACTTTCAAATAGTTCTTTGGGAACTGAGGCACAATTCACTTTCACCAATGGTTGCTCAGCCCGGTCACTGCGGCGGTGGATCGCATGGGCGACCAGCTCTTTACCGGTCCCCGACTCTCCGGTGATTAACACCGCGGCCGGGGTTCGGGCCACCGCCTCAATACCGTGCAACAAACGCTGCAAAGCCGCACTGGAGCCAACGATCTGACCAAAGTTCATGGCCACGTGCGCTTCCTCGCGAAGGTAATCCCGCTCACGTTCCAGCAAGGTTTTAAGCCGCGCGTTTTCCTCCAGGGCACCCTCCAATTGCCGGCGCGATTCATTGCGCTCTGTCATGTCTTTGGAGGCCACCAAGACCTGCAGCGGCTCGCCGCTTTCTTCCCGGTCAATGGCCGCCGAGGACAACACCTCTACCACTCGACCATCTCGGTGCTGCATCTGGCGTGGCACGTTGGTGTATTCATCCAACTGTACCAGCCGCTTGAGTCGCCCTTCACTGAGATCCCGGCGGGTGCTTTCGGTATAAAACTCGTCGATTTTTCGGCCCAGCACTTCGCGCCGCTGGTAGCCTAACCGGCTCAACCACTGATCACTGACCTCAACAATGCGCCACTGTTGATCGAAGGTATGCAACATGGTCGGCGATGCCCGGTAGATTCGAGCAAATCGTTCTCGTTGGGCGATCTGCTCACCGATTTCCTGAAACACCGTAAACACCTGACGGAAGCGGCCATCCGGCCAGTGCCGGGTAACACTGCTGGAGGCGACCGGCATATCCCGCCCGCCGCGCCGCTCAAGGGTCACGTGAATGTCTTTTAACGCGCCCGTGCGGTGCAACTGTGGTCGCAGATCCTGCAGCACCCGGCGACGGCTTTCGGGCTGCAGCAGAGTTTCAACCCGCCGCCCAAGAAGATCTTCGTGCGCATAGTCCAGGCGTTTGGCCAGCGCATGGCTGATATTGAGAATGCGTCCGCTGAGATCGGTGGATACCGCCAGCAACGGCCCGTGCTGGAATAGCCAGCTGGAAAAACCTTGCTTTTTCATGTTGCAAGGATAACAAAAATTACGAAATACAGTATTTTAATTACTATATTTCGTTTTTTACGCTTTATCGTTATTTAATTTTTTCCCTGGTTTCTCCAAGCCACTGAATTATAACAACATTTAAAGTTGGCACACTCCCTGCATTGCCATAAGCATTAAGAACACCTGTACAAGGAAATGACTATGAACTCGATAATCGCCGCCATCATCCTGGCCACCAGCGTGAACACATCCGCTGAAACCGACCTGCGCGAGACCGCTTCCAAGGAATTGGTTCAACTCCAGGCCGAGGCTCGCAGCGAACTGAATATTGCTATCACCGAAGATATCCATGAGCAGCTGAAAAACGGCATGGAAGAACAAACCGCCAATGCACTGATCGCTAACAATCAAGTGTTACTGGCGGGAGACCCAACAAACGTTAAAAAGAAGTAGTCAGTCCCAGCAAGAGGTTTCGACCTGCCCCCGGAAAGTAACGCAGGTTGCCAAAGGCAAAATCCGCCCGCTCCGCATAGCGTTGGTTGGTCAGATTTTGAATCCTCAGTTGGAGCTGCCAGCGGCCACTGGCCCCTCCCAGTGGCCGCTGGAAGTTTGCGTGAAGCAAACTATGGCCACCGTATCGCTCCGTATTGGCCGCATCTAGAAAATAGTCATCCAGAAACACCCACTGCAAACGTGATCGCACACCCGCGATATCACCAGACACAGACATTTGACCCTGCAGACGCGGCGCTGTATCCACCAGATTTCCCGCTATGATATTTTCTAATCCTCCCGCTGCCCGAGTAAACGCATAGGTGTGACGCGCGCCGGTGATCGCTCCTTGCCATTGCCAGTTCTCGCCCAGTTGAACCTGCGCCGCCAACTCTAATCCCAAATGGCGAGTAGCACCGTCACTGACGTTAAATCCGTCGGCGTCGCGGAAAATAAAATTGCGCTTACTCATGTAGTAAGCCCCGACTTCCAGATAACCTCTGGGGCTGCTGCGACGATAGCCAGTTTCCACAAAGCGCATCTTCTCACTATCAAGGTCTGCCACCGACTGTCCGCTTTGCAGCCGATATAGCTCACCCACCTGGGGCGCCCTGAACCCCCGCCCGACCCGCCAGTAAAGCTGATGGCCTTCACCCCACTGTCGCTGCAGGCTCAAACGTGGCGACAGATCGGTAAAGGAATCTCGGCGATCCGCAGGCCGGGTATATAGACAACCACCAAACCCGCAAACGGTCCCATCATCACGGGTGTTACCGTCCAGCGCTTGATTGTCGTAACGGTACCGGGACCGCTCTACCCTCAGACCCACACCAAGCAACCAATCCCCCCAACGCTGCTGGGCCTGCACGAAACCCGCGGAGGTCAGCGCCTTAGCATCAAAGTCATAGTGCACGCCGGAAGGGCGGGTGGCCATTAAAAAAGCGGAGCCCTCCGTCGGCCCGACTTGAGTCTGTCGCAGGTAAGTATCTGCCCAATCAACATCGGCGCCCACAGTCAGATTAAAATCCCCCCAACTGCGCCGTGCCAAGCCACGAATACCCGCGCTATGCTGACCGTTTTCTTCCAACGGTTGGCCGGGTAGGAAATGCTGCAAAAAGTCCATCGACGAATATCGGGCAAACGGCGTTAGCTGAATTTCCCAAGCGCCGCGCTCAAAGCTCACTCGACTGGAAAGGCGCGCGGACCTGGCATCGCGAAAGGCCTCCGGATTGACGTTGCTGCGCCGCAGCTGGGCATCAGCAAAGGCGTTATTGCCAAAGATAAACCCAGCGGTTTCCTGATTGAGATTGCTGGCCGACAAAACGGTATCAACCTGAGCCCCTTGGCCCTGCCAGCGCCAGTTAACGGTGAGCTTTTGTTGATCAAACCCCTCGTCCTCGCGGAAACTATCGGAACTCACCACACTGATATCCGCTCGAATATCATGTGCTCCGGCACCATGAGATGTGCTGACATCTAACCGTCGATAGTCTTCAGACCCTAGCCAAATGGTCGCACGGGAAGCATCCTGCGCCTGGGGCGGGCGATGCTGGAGGTTAATTGCGCCATGTAGCGCATTGCTGCCAAACAACACCGAAGCGGGGCCTCGCACAACCTCAAGGGTGGCGTCTGATTCGGTTTGCAATTCAAACAGGTTGTTGACGTTACAAACCCCGGGCGGCCGAATGGGGACGCCGTTTTCCAGCAGCAAAAATGCACCGCAAGCTCCCGCACCGGTCAGTACCGGAGATCGAATCGCGGTTAGATGCTCCTGCCCGCTACCCCGACTTATCCAAGTCCCTGGGACGCCATCCAGCACCTCGTTTGGATGGGTCGCGCCAGGTTCTGCTTCCTGAGAATTGACCACCGACACCGCCTGAGGCGTATCTAAAAGCCGGTCAGCGCGCTGCGCTAGCACAGTGATCGTTGGCAGGTTACCGTCGTTTTGGGACAACGCCCCAAGCAGCAGCAAAGAGGCGCTCAGCATGAATGATCCTTCAGTGATTAACGAAACCATCTACGGTGGGGCAGACCCCGTCCGCAGTTTAACGCAATCTCCCTCACCAACAAGCGCGCCGAGCTGAAAAAACCATCCAAATAACGCGAAAAACCGATGAGTGGCCGCACTCAGCTAAAAGCTCAAACCGGGGGTAGGTCTGACCCTTTCCCGTCTCGGAAAAGGGCCGGATTTAGCACTTTAGGGCGTCACTCTCAGCGTCGGGTCACCGAGCAAAGCCCAGTTAATAATAACGGGACGGTAGCGGCTGAAATTTTGCTGACTTAAATCCCGTTTAGCCGCGTTGACGGCCTGCCCAAGGGTCAAGCCATTGAGCAACATGTCATCAACAATGCGCGAACCCAAAGCCTCGTTGTCACCGAAAATACTTAAAGTCGCTGCCCCGTGAACCGCTACAGCACCGCGATCTCCACCGTTCAGTAAGGTGTAGGCGAGAGTATCGCTGGACGGATCAACAAAATAGGTTGTGTAGCAGGTCAACGGCATCATTAGGGTGGGCTCGCCAGCATTAGATAACGAATTCGCCATAGTCGGCGTTAGCAGGCCTTCAAAAGCCCACAAGTCGGCAGCGCCATGACCAGAATAGATTGTCATGGTTTGGCCGTCATTGATGGCATCGATTAGCGCAGACTGTGCGGCGGCTAACCCCAACTCATCAACAAAAACTTCTTGACGCTGGGTCCAAGGCACCCCGCCAGCATCAACCAGTCGATCACCGATCCGCTCAGCTTGCTGAAAGAACGAGGGAATGGTTGGATCCGACATGCCCGCGACTAACGCGACTTTCTGGCGAGCAGCCAAGCCACTATTCTCAAAATCTAACGTCTTATCAACCAACGTGGTCATCTCAGCGGCCATTCTTACTGGCCACCGACCGACGGGAAGGTCAGCTACCTCGTCTCCGTCCACATCCACCAACAAACCGTCGCTGGGGGTGAAATTGACGAACTTATTTGTTGGCGCATAGGCGGTAGGGATAAAGCTCACTGACCCCTGGCCGGTAAAGTTTCGATAGTCAAAGGTATCAGCCCCAACTAGCAACACATGGCCAATGGGCGCTCTCGCTGAGGCCTGGCGAACAAAATCGGTAATCGCTGAGGGCAGCGCCATACCGAAGCTGAATTGGTCATACAAGTCGGCAACGTCCACCACTTGCACCACATAACCTTCAGCACTTCGCGTGGCAATGTAGCGATCCAAGTCCGGACCGATAAATGCGGGGTGAGCAATAATCAAGTAGGTGGTTTGAGCCGCCACCGTGGTCGCCGGTGCGCTGTCTGCTGGAGATAATATCGGAGCGGCTAACGCATCAGTGGTGGAGACATAATATTGAGCCGCCACAACTTGCGCCGCTGAATCACCGGGCTCACTATCTTCAAAACCTGAAGCAAACAACTGCTCGCTGCCGCCACCCGCGCCACCCAGGGTGACCGCCCCGGCAGATCCGTTGCGCAGAGGAAGGGCAAGCAGTTCACCATCGTCGTTCAATCCATAGGCGACGATTTGATCGGAGCTAAAACCGGTCAACTCAAACTGACCTGCCGTTGCCTCAAAACTGAGTTGATCATTGAGCGCAACAAAGGCCCTTGGATAGCTCAATGTATAGGCTTCCAGATTGACAATATCAAAAGGAAAACCGGTGTCACCGGGCAAGGTTAGGCGCAGTGTATTGACCCCTTCCACCAAATCACCACTGGGTACATTGCCATTGAGCACCCACTCACGCAGCCCGTCAGTGCGAGCGTCAATAAACACACTGCCACCGTTCAAGGATGCCTGTAGGTGATGATCCGGATTTGGCGAGCTGGTGAAGTCCGTTAACGCAACCAGGTCCAATGTGACCCCAGCGGTACCCGGCGCCAATTCGCTGACCTGCAGCGTGAGGTCGGAAAACCCGCTTCCAAAGGTCGACAACTCGCGATCGAACCAGGGATCAAGGGTTGGCGTGGCGGGTTGGTACTGATTGTTCTCAGCCACTCGCTCACGGTGCTGGTAACTGTCTGGCGCAGGCCCTGGACCAAATCCACTGACTACTCGTGCCGGTAGAGCCAGCGCAGCATTGATTTCTAGGCGATAGCGATAGCTATTGAGGTACAGCCCATCTTCTCCGATCGGCGCCTGACCGATGAAATCGATGCTATCTCCGGCACCAAAACCTGCTGCCAAGTTGTTGATGTTGACCCGCCGCGCGACCGGTTGGTCGCGAAAGGTCAGCGCAATATCGCCACTGGCCGCACCGGCAAAGTCCAGACCCATCTGCTGCAAATCTTCAAATGCCACTCGATGTAATCCTGACTGGGAGACGTCCAGCCATGCCGCTTGGCCAGCGCCTTTTTGCTGCCGGGTAGGCGATTTTCCAGCTTGGTGACTCAGCCCTTTCAGTTGCAGGTTGGCCTCTAACTCCTGGGAGATTGCCGTCCAGTTGATGGGATTGGGTTTAAGGGCCGTGCCGTTGTCCGAACCCACGGCAAAGGGCCCAAACTCCTGGGTCCTGCCGTCGATATCGTGGCTAATCAAGCGCAGTGACTCACCGCCACCGCTTAGCTCCACGGCATAACTTTCCACATCGGTGGACCATTGCCGGTTACTAGGCACTGTGCGGCTGGCTAACGATTTCTGATTGACCCCTAACAACTGTAATTCAAAACCGGCGTGCATCGACTGCGACGCTGTTTGCCAATTGGCCTGCACTACGCCGTTCACTCGCCGGCTGGAGAAGTGGCTTAAGGTGACGGGCACCGAAGAGGGTGGGCAAAACTCAATATCGGACAACAAGATGACTCGGGAGCTGTCAAAGGTATTTGGGCCTTGATCATCGTATGTGATCAATATGCCAGCGACGTCCTGGTCGAAATAGATGTTTACCGCTGAACGAGGACTGTCTTCGGTTCCATCATCGAAGTCCAGGTGAGCGTTGATTACGTTGCCATCAAACCCATAGGTTGCGCCATCGGAAACCGCTTCAAGAATAGGAATCACGGTGCCGCCACCGGGCGCTATCCCAGACACCGTAACCTGATCCGCAAAATCGGCAGCAGTGACGGCCGAATCAATATCAGCGATGGAAAACCGCACATCCTGCAGGGTGTCGCTGAAGCCAACCTGAATGGAGAGCTGTTGGGAATCCGTATTGGGGTTTGGATCGTGGAAGAAGCTGAGCATATTGCCACCGCCGCCGATTGAACCGGTATTGGTAAAGCCGGCATCCTCATTGGGTGAGCCCGCCACAAAATCGTCCGTATTGCCGGCATAGGAGAAGGTAAATGACACATCTGGAAACGGGGCCACATCAGCGACGTCAAACACTGGGGACAACCCGCCTGCCGGATAAGCCTGATTTCCCCAATCGAGCCGATTAAGGGCTACAGAACACATCACTGGCGGGGGATCAGGGGTCGTGACAGTAAGGTCAGACAAAGCAAACAAAAAAGTACTGGCTGCCGGCGTTGAGCCAACTACACGCAGCCGAGTCAAAGGTCCAGCCACGGTGACATTCAGCGTGCCGTTAGTGGAGTTGCCTCCGGAGTTGGTACCGGTTCCTGTGCTCATGTTACCGACAAGTGAATAAGTGGGCGTTGCGGATTCCTGAGCTAACACAATGGTACCGGAGATATCAGCGGCGCCGTTAAATGCAGTCACGGTGACCGAGTCACTGTTATCAATGTCATACACCGACAGCTGCAAGTCAGTGACAGGCTCATCAAAGGTCAGGTCCACGGTTATCGGGGTATTCGCGTTGCCGCCATAAATGACACTGTTACCAGCGCCAAAGCCACCGCTAGTGGCATAGGTGCCCGCCTCAACAGGCCGACCGCCAGGCTGGGCACCGGTTAGGTCGATGTTCAAATTGACCGTACCAACGGCGTAGTTCACCTCGGTACCGCCGGTGGGGAATACTGCGGTGTCCCAATCTAAGTTCACCACGCCCGCGTTGGCGCTGCCGGCCACAATAAACATCATGACTAGCGATTTGCTCATTAGACTATAAAATTTTGACATTCTCATTGCGGTTTCCCAGCGTTTGAACTAACGTCCCGAACCACGTTGTTCCATATAAAAATCAATTATTTATCAAATACAGTGATGAATCTACACAACAAAGCTAACATTTTGCTAATTGCGCTGTCCGGCGGCGCATTCCTGATATTCGGCATCTGGTTGCTGTCCTCCCCGCTAGAGGGACTTGCATCCTTTGGCATCCATCTGGCCGCCGAACCGGCACACCGCATTGAAATTAGAGCATTTTACGGTGGTTTAGAGATCGGCCTGGGCCTGCTTTTACTGAAGTTTGCGATTCATTCGGAATACCGAAGAGCTGGGCTTTGGCTAGTTTTCGCTAGTTATGGGGCGCTGGCTGCCGCCCGTATTGTCGGCATTTCGGCGGAAAGTGGACCCATTCCTAACACGGTCTGGTTTGCTCTGGCGGTAGAATTGGCATTCGGCGTTTTAGGACTTCTTGCGCTAACCATCCGTCAAGACGGCGAACCTTCATGAATCAATCCAGCAACATAGACGTCAGTCAGCAGCTCAATGAGGTGCGCTATGAAATCCGCGGCGCACTGGCCAGGCGGGCTCAGGAGCTCGACAGGCAAGGCTACGAAGTGCTGCATCTAAACATTGGCAACCCGGGCCGTTTCGGCTTTCGAACACCGGAAACCATGCGCTTGGCTATTATCGAAAACCTGTCCAACAGCGAAGCCTACTGTCATCAAAAAGGTATTTTTCCGGCGCGCGAGGCGGTCGTGATGCAGCAGCAAAACCGCGGTGTCATGGACGTGACGGTTGACGACGTCATTATGGGCAATGGCGTCAGTGAGCTTATTGACCTGCATTTGCGCGCGCTGCTTAACCCGGGTGACGAGGTGTTGGTGCCCTCACCGGACTACCCATTATGGACCGCCGCTGTGGCGCTCAATGGCGGCAAGGCGGTGCACTACCCTTGCCCAGCGGATAATAACTTTCAACCGGATTTGGACGCGCTGGAATCACTACTAACGCCCAATACGCGGGCGCTGGTCGTCATTAACCCCAATAATCCTACAGGGGCGGTCTATCCTGAAGAGACACTTTCGGCAATGGCAATATTCGCCGAACGCCATCAATTGGTCTTAATGAGCGACGAAATTTACGACCAAGTGTTATTTGACGATACCCAATTCACCCCCATGGCCACATTGGCGAAAGATACCCTGTGTATTAGCTTTGGCGGACTATCTAAGGTCTACCGCGCCTGCGGTTACCGCGTCGGCTGGAGCATTACCAGCGGCGATCGGCGAGGGGCCAGTGACTTTCTCTCCGCCACAGAAATGCTTGCCTCGTTGCGCCTTTGCAGCAACGTACCCGGGCAGTGGGCCGTGCAAACCGCCTTAGGTGGGTACCAAAGCGTGCAGGAACTAACTCGACCTGGCGGGCGTCTTTATGAAAGTCGCAGGACGGCGGTTCAGGCCGCGGCTGCCAGTGCTTACATGAACTTGATGTCCCCGGCGGGCGCACTTTACGTCTTTCCCGTGATTGTCGGCATTGAGGGTTTTGACGATCATCAATTCGCTATGCGCCTGCTGGAAGAACATCATGTGTTGGTGGTTCCCGGCAGCAGTTTTCACTACCCTGAAACTAACGCACTGCGATTAACCATACTGCCTGACTCAAAGACGCTGGGCTCAGCCTTTGACCGAATCGGAACGCTGCTGGACGACATGGCAAGTGAATGATCGGCGTTGCTCTGTATTGCCTTATGGCCCTTGCTAGTTCTACCACCGAGACAATATCGGAACCCTTACCCGGGTTTCTCGCGCTGGGCGATTCCTACACTGTTGGTGAGGGCTTACCGACCCCGCTAAGTTGGCCTTATCAGCTGCATGCCAGGTTGCAGGAAAGCAGCACGGGGCTGGCTGAACTGCCCCCACCAGCCGTTATCGCTAGGACCGGCTGGACCACCGATGAGCTTTCTGAAGGTATTACTCGGCACACAAACAACGCGATGTTGCCGGCAGATTGCTATCCACTGGTAACCCTATCCATTGGCGTCAACGATCAATACCGCGGCCGACCGGTAGAGCAATTTGAGCAAGGTTTTTCCCGCTTGTTGGCAACCGCCATAGCGTTTGCCGATAGTGATCCGTCTCGAGTGATGGTGCTGTCTATTCCAGATTGGGGGCAATCACCGTTTGCCCTGCGTCAAGGTGCGGACCGGCCCCAGGTCAGCCAAGCCATTGATCTTTACAACACGCGCAAACGGGCGTTGGCCGCGGCGCGCCAAGTCACTTTTATTGATATCACTGATGCTACACGCCAGGCATCTTGGGATGACTACGCTGCCGACGGCCTGCACCCCGGCGAGAAAATTTACGCAGATTGGGTCCAGCTGGTGGCGGATTCGGCACAGGCGGCACTCAGCAGACCCAAGCCGTGCGAAGAGCCCTGAGTCGGTGCAAAGCAGTCAACTTCATGTGGCCCTTTATCAGCCCGAAATCCCACAAAACACGGGCAATATTATTCGTTTATGCGCCAACGCAGGGGCATCGTTACACCTCATTGAGCCACTGGGCTTTGCCTGGGACGACCGCCGATTAAAACGGGCCGGATTGGACTACCACCAATTGGCCCGCGTCACCCGCTACCCCGACTGGCAGGCCTTTAATCAAGCCCTAAACCCTGGTTCAGGTACGCGCCGACTACTGGCCTGGTCTACCCGAGGCACTCAATGTCATGCCGATTTTTCCTACCGCCAAGATGACGTTCTCCTGTTTGGACCGGAAACCCGCGGACTGCCTGACGCCATCATGACCAAGAGCCATTGCACGTTAAGGCTTCCCATGACCGCTGACGCCCGCAGCATGAATCTATCTAACGCAGTGGCGGTCGGCGTTTACGAAGCATGGCGCCAGCTAGATTTTTGCCTCCTCGACACCCCTTAAAACGCCCATTTCCGGTACACTAGTGGCGTGATTAGTTTCCTTATTTCTCCCGGCATGCTGCTACTTTACGTACTGGCTATCTGCGGCACCGTTGTCCATTATCGAGGACAGGTTCGGTTCCGGCCTTTACGTCAGCTCACCTCCTTCACCACGCTGCTATCGCCGGTGAACGTGTTTATGTATCTGTTTTCGGCGGTACCTAACAAACCCTACCTGGATCCGGCCTTGTTCCCCCAACTAAAACTGTTGCAGGACAACTGGCAGGTATTCCGAGACGAGGCCAAGGCACTCCATGAACATGGCGAGGTGCGGGCATCGGAAAAGCTGGATGACGTCGGATTTAATTCGTTTTTTCGCCGTGGCTGGAAGCGGTTTTATCTCACCTGGTATGGCAAATCCCTGCCGTCAGCGGACAGCCTTTGCCCCAACTCCGTGGCGATCTTAAAGCAGCTGCCCGGTCTCAAGGGCGCCATGTTCGCTATGCTGCCCAGCGGCGGTGAGCTGATGAAACACCGCGACCCCTTCGCTGGTTCGCTGCGCTATCACCTAGGCCTCATTACGCCCAATGATGATCGCTGCCGCATCTTTGTTGATGGCCAAATGTATACGTGGCGAGACGGCGACCAGGTCTTATTTGACGAAACCTTCGTTCATTGGGCGGAAAATCAAGCTGAGACGGATCGCATCATTCTTTTTTGCGATATCGAACGGCCTATGAGTAACCGTATCGCCCAATGGTTTAACCACGGTTTTGGACGATTGGTGATGGCGGCGGCTAGCAGTCGAAACCATCCCGATGAACCGGTTGGCTTCCTTAACCATGTCTTTGGTGTGGTGTATCCGATACGCAGGCTTGGCAGAAAGATAAAAACCATCAACGAACCGATTTACCAGCTACTGAAATATGCCATCTTCGCGGGCGCGCTTTACCTGCTTTTACGACCGTGGATTTGACAGCACCCAGCCCCGGAGCTGCGGCTCTGAAACTTAACGCCCGCCAACTCGGCTCAAGCAACCATCCCCACGTGGTGATCGCTCACGGCTTATTCGGCTCTGCGAGCAATTGGCAAACCATTGCCCGAAATCTGGAAAATCACTTCTGTCTTTGGCTAGTCGATCTACGCAACCACGGAGACTCCCCCCATAGCGAGGAGATGACCTACTCAGCGATGGCCGAGGATCTTGCACGCTTTATCGACAGTCACTGCGAAGGTCAAGCCAGCCTGGTCGGGCATAGCATGGGCGGTAAAGCCGCAATGACAACGGCGCTGAACTATCCGGAACGGGTGCAATCGCTGATGGTGATGGACTCCGCCCCAATCAGTCACCGATCCCCGTTTAACGCCTATATTCAGGCAATGATGAACATTGACCTGCGCCAGTTGGAGTCCAGATCACAGGCAGACGCTGCCTTGAGTGAGGTGGTTACTGAGGCGGGCGTGCGCGGTTTCCTGCTGCAAAATCTGCGCACTGTGGACAAGGCCTGGAGATGGCGAATTAATTTACCTGTTCTGGCCCGGTGCCTTTCTGACCTAAGCGCGTTCCCCACGCTTTCAGGCCGGTTTTCTGGGCCGGTAAACTTTCTTCGCGGAGGCGATTCGGACTACGTGCCAGAGGACGTGGCCGAGCGATTTTCCCATCTGTTTACCAACGCCACTTTGCAGACAATCGACAACGCCGGACATTGGCTACACGCGCAACAGCCGGCTCAAGTCACCGAGGCGATCAGGTCCTTTCTCACCGCCACCTAGTCAGGCCCCTTCAAACCCTAGTCAGGCCCGCGCTTTCGCCGCTGCCTGGATGACTTCCTTCAATTCCGGATGACGATCCAGCAGGATGCGAAAGTCTCGTGTACTCAACGTCAGAAGGTCACAAAAGCCATCAGCGACGACGCTCACTTTGCGCGGCGCATCTTCTAATAGCGCCAATTCACCGAAAAAGTCGCCGGTACCTAAAATCACGTTTTCGGGCTGAAGCAGCACCCGCGCCGCGCCGGAGGAAATGAAATACATCCGATCACCCCGCTCCCCTTCAGTGACCACTTGCTCACCAGGAAAGGCTAATCGGGCTTTCAGCATTCGGCATACTTCCGTCTGGTGGTCAGCGGAAAGCGATGCGAAAAACGGCATGTTTTCCACCAAACGGTGGGCGTCTAAGCCCAAATCGAGATTGGGCCGCACGATGGCCGCTGAGTGCTGATCCACTTCTCGCTTAAGGTCGTTGTAGACCTCTTTGCTGATAACCGAAGCGGCCAGCATTTTGCGATACTCGGCATATTCCAGACGTACCGCCATCTGCTCCAACAACGCGGCCTCCAAGCCCCGAGCATATTCCGGATAGGCGGCCTTCAAACACGCTAACGCATAGCTGTGATGCTCCAACCGCTGATCCAATAACTCACCGACCTGAGTCGCCACCTCCGGTTGCACTAAGTCAGCGCCAACCCCTCTGTTCTTCAAGTCCCGCAGACCCATAGTGGTTGCCTGCAAAAATTCGAAACGCTGGGTCAGCTGGCGAGTCAGTGGCCCCGCGATGCCCAAACGGCGCTGTAACTGAGCAGCCATCATCATTTGCCACGTCATACTGAGCAGTGCTTTGTCTGCAGCCAAGTAACCCTCGCGCCCCCCTGTCTTTATACCGTCCTGGACGTCGTTGACGCCGCTAAGCAAGCGGCGGGTGATATCGGAAGACACCATGCCTTGGTCAAAATACTGCTCGTAAATTTGTTGCTCGTTGGCTGTCACCGCTTGCAGAGCAACCTGCACCCAATTTTCCTGACTGATGGCGGCGGCGCCCGACTCGTTGGCCGATTTCTCCGCGCGATCCACATAGGGCCTGGCCGATTCATTCACCAATTCTTCAGGTAAATTCGATACCCGCGCCACCTCCGCCAAGCTGCCACCCACACCCGCCAACGCCTGACTAAGCACCCGATCGCGAACCGCGCGATCCACCGAGCTGAGCTTGTCCAAACCAAATGCGCGCATGACAAATTGAACTGTGGTGGCATTGACGAACAAAGTGAACAACACAAACCCGGTCACCAATATGCCAACAAAACTTCGTACCTCCGCTGGAAAGGCTTCGTTTTCCATCACCGCCAATGCCAGCGCCAACGACACCGCACCGCGAAGCCCACCCCAGAACATCACCGCTCGATAACCCACACCCACCGTCTGGGCCCAGCCCATCCGTGTCAGTAGCGGAACTAAACCAAAAATTAACGCAAACCGAGCACCAAAGGCAGCCAGTAGAACGGCGCCCAGCCAAACAAAGTGTTGAGAGGTGAATTCGGCCAAAATGCCGGGTACCGCGATCCCGACCAACACAAAGATCACCGAGTTAGCGATAAATCCTACCTGTTCCCATACCCCCTCCATTTCATGCCAGCCCGCACGACTGAAAATGCTGCGCCCCCGAGAACCCAAAACCAGCGCTGCGGTGACAACTGCCATAACCCCCGACACATGCAGATAGTGTTCAGCAAGCAGAAACGATAGGTAGGCAAGGGTAAGGGTCAGGGTGATTTTGGGTAATACCGCATCGCCTAGCCATTGCATCAAGGCGGCGAAAATTCTCGCCAGAATGTAGCCGACAGCGATACCGCCAAAAAATACTTTGAGAAACGAACCGATGCCGGCCAATGCGCCTGCGTCAGACTCACCCAACACCATGGCAGACAGGATCGTAAAGACAACAATCGCAGTTGCGTCATTAAACAGGCTTTCACCTTCTACCAAGATGGCCAACCTTTTGGGGGCACCCAAATCTTTAAATATGGCGACCACTGCCACCGGGTCGGTGGCCGAAACGATGGCTCCAAGCAACAAACAAACCAGTAAAGTGACACCTGTCACCGCTTGCAGGGTTAACCCAACAACAACGGTAGAGATCAACAAACCAATAACCGCCAACATCAAAATCGGCGCAATGTCTTCCATCAGGCGCCGGGCATCAATCGCTAAGGCTGATTCGAACACCAATGCGGGCAGAAATACGAACAGTACGGTTTCGGAGGTAATGTCCAGGGCGTGCAGAGCAGCCAACATGTCACTGAGCATCCCCATGTGGGATCCTTGGACAATGAAGTGTTCCAGGTAGCCAATTAGGCAGCCGACGGCGGCCAGCATGACGGTATAAGGAAAGCTCAGCCGAGCTGCCAGCGGCCAGACCAACACTGCCAGCGTAAGCAGGCCGCTAAGGCCCAGTACAGTTAACCAGACGTGCTCCATCGGCGTTTTCCATCCCCTGTGTTGAGGATCAGTATAGCGGACGGAGTGACTGTACAGGACAGTGAGCTAGAGGTCCCTCGACACTCGCTGCTGAATGTTATTCGGTCTCCAACCGAGGCACACGAGCAAGCAGATTACGAACGCCCTCTTCGGCGGTAATTTCGCCTTCGACGATGCGGTGGATTTGTTCAGAGATGGGCAGCTCAACCTCAACGCCAGCTGCCAATGCCAGAAGCGAGCGAGCGGTCCCAACCCCTTCAACCACCTGTTGAATCTCCGCTAACGTATCTTCGTGGCTCATACCCCGGCCCCGGGCCAATCCGTAGCGACGGTTGCGCGACAGATCTCCGGTGCAGGTTAGAACCAGATCACCAACGCCAGAAAGACCGTTCAGCGTTTCTCTCCGCCCGCCAAGGGCATCAGACAAACGCATCATTTCGGCCAGC
>CAZLJY010000031.1:0-30783 GCA_964559945.1 uncultured Gammaproteobacteria bacterium
GTCCGAGATCACTATCTACAGGAAATATTTGACGTTGATGTACAGGAACTGCGATACAAAAACCAACGCCGATATCTTGAATTGTCACGCGCGACTGCGGGCGAAGTCTGTGAGGCGGCCTTTGGAATCTGGCGACGGTCGGACACTGCATCCAATGGCGGTTTAATGTGGACAATGAACGACACCCGGGCAGGCGCCGGATGGGGGATTTACGATTTTTCTGGTCGACGAAAACCCCTATATTTCTATCTCGCCCGATCCTGGGCAAGTCAATCTGTCGTATTGATTGACGCCGGTCTGGATGGCCACGCCGCAGAAATCATCAATGAGCAAGATCGAAACCTACAGGGGGAGATTAAGTTCACGTTAGTCCAAACTGATGAAAAGCCGACGCTGGAATTCACCCGCGAAATTGATCTTAGCGGTGGCCAACGCCAAACCATTCGCTTGGACGAATTGTCAGGGCAATTTTTGGACACAACGGACAGCTATCGATTCGGCCCTACTAGGTATGACGCAATCAGTGTGTCCGTTACCGATTTATCAGGGAAAGTGATCAGTCATGCCCACCAGTTTCCTGGCGGCCGACAACTCAAAACATTACCGAAGTCCGCAGTATCTGTCGGCGCGCAAAAATTGAAAGATCGAATCCGACTTAGCATTAGCACTGAGCAATTTGTTGATACATTGGTTATTGACATGCCAGGTTGGATTCCGGAAGACGACTACTTTCACCTTCCACCTGGACAGGAGCGGGTCATTGACTGTTTCGCCGTTGATAAGAAAAACACCTTGGATACAGGAAATCTTCGCGGGACAATAAGCGCACTAAATATACAACAACCTGTTCGCATTGCCCTCGATGAGCTCACCTAAGAGCCCACCATTGGAAACTTCAACCGGTAGAACACCCTTCTTTCAGTCAACGGGTAGCGGCGCACTTTATGGCTGGCACCATAAACCGCCTGACAACTTGCCATCGAAAGGCATAGGTGTCGTTTTATGCCCTCCTCTTGGCTTCGAACAAATTCACGCTCACCGCGCCTACAGACGCTGGGCAGAATCGTTCGCAGAAGGCGGTTTTCATGCAGTTCGGTTCGACTATCGGCACACAGGAAACTCATCAGGGGATGGCCCGGCAGCATCCTGCGTCAGCAGCTATTTGGCTGACATACTGAGCATTGCTGATAAGCTCTTATCGCAAGGGCGTAAAGGGGTGGCTTTTGTCGGCTGCAGATTCGGCGCCACTCTCGCAGTGCTTGCTGCAAAAGAGCGACCAAGTTCAATGTTGATTCTATGGAACCCCATAACCAGTGGGCGTCGCTATGCCCGAGAATTGCGTGCAATTGCTGCGATGAGTGCGGCACACCAATTGCCTGCAAGTAATACCGTTGAATGTGCTGGTTTCGAAATCACCTCTACGAGCATGGATGAAATCGCTACCCTTGAGATCAAAAATACCGACCTAAAAAATGTGCTGAATACACTGCTTATCGATGACAATATCAAAAGCAAGTTAGGCGGCACTGAAGGGATAGAAAAACTACCATCCGTGGACGATTCCAGCGTTGAGATGATTCTGCGCGAACCACACAACACCCAGGTCCCAAGAGTATTGTTTCGTCAAACTTGTGACTGGTTGAACGACAAATGTGCAGAGCAAAATTCTCTTAACTCCAACCTGAAACCTTTCGCTCTCCAATACTCAGCCAAGCTCGATGCAGCAACCTCAGACTCCGCTGAATCTATCGAAATCATTCGCAACATTCCCCACCTAGTGGGTATTCATAACCGCTGCAAGGGCGTCTACGAGCAATCTACGTTCGTCATTTTGTTGAATGCCGGATCCGTTCATAGTGCCGGACCCAATAGGCTTTACTGTCAAATTTCAAGGGCACTGGCGAACGTTGGCATCAGTTCGCTACGACTAGACCTGAGAAATCTCGGAGACAGCCCACAGGGGGCTGTAGAAGACGAAAACCATCCCTACCCGGCAACAGCTACAGAAGATGTAGCCATTGCCGTCAACTGGGCAAAGCAACGTCATCCAAATTCGAAAATTATTTTGATGGGGCTGTGTTCCGGCGCCCACTCTTCACTTCACGCGGCACTGTCCGGGCTGGACATAAACCAGATAATTCTCATTAACCCCCTTACCTTTCGTTGGCACGATGGGTTATCGCTTGATCAAGGTGCCGACCAAAATATAGAAAAGGATCGAAGGCAGTTCCTAGTATTGCTAAAGAATCCGAAAACGTGGTTAAAGAATCTTTTGACCTATGAGAAGCTAGCTAAGTTCGTGAAGTTCTTTTTCAAGTTCAGCCGTTCTCTGGTATCCCGAACCGCGGTATCGTCACTACGATTTATTGGACTGATAAAACCATCACAACTGTCAGCTGACTTGGACAGCCTTGCCAGTCGTTCAGTGGCGATAACCCTCGTCTTTTCGTCTGGAGACCCCGGTTGGAGTATTCTAACCAAAGAGGCCGGATCAACGGCCTCCAGGCTCGTTGACTCAGGTAACATCTCCGTCCACTTCATTGAAGAGGCCGATCACACATTCACCTTGTCTCGCTCACGTCACCAGTTAATCGCAGTATTGCAGCAGGAGATATTGCAATGAACCACTTAGAAAATACAAACCGTCCATTTTACTTAGCATTCACGGTCGCATTGTCATTGCTACTTTCTGTTGGGTGTTCCTATGAACCACCCGAAAATTATGAGCAGCTGACGCCTATAGAGCAATCAATTGCAAAACAAAGCCGTTGGTCCAAAGACCGGAAAAAGGATTCATCCCGCAAGCCAAAGGAAATTTTGGCACTCAGTGGCGTCAAATCTGGTGATCGAGTTGTAGATCTGTTGGGTGGCGGCGGATATTATTCCGAGTTATTTAGCCATGTTGTTGGAGATGACGGCGAGGTCTATCTTCAAAATAATTCTCTATTTCTAAGGTTTTCAGAAAAAGAGATGGAAAAGAGACTGGCCAACAATCGACTTCCCAACGTCAAACGACTCGATTCCGAGTATGCGGATATGCAGCTTCCCAACGACATTGACCTCATGTTTCTTGGGCTTTGTTTTCATGATTTCTACGTACCTCGTGATGACCCGATAATCACCCCAGACGCTGAATCCATGTTTGAGCAAATTAGAAAAGCTATGAAACCTGGCGGAAAGATTCTGGTTATTGATCATGCAGCAGCAGACAACACGGGAAAAACCGCCGCACCTACACTACACAGAATAGAACGAGAGTTCGTCACCGAAGAATTTTCAAGACAGGGTTTTCAGTTGGAATCGGGCTCCGAAATCCTTGCGAACTCCGAGGATGATCATTCGCTGATTATCTGGAACGAGGACATCATGGGAAATACCGACAAAATGGTTTTCCTGTTCAGCTATCCCGGGCCAAAAAGCGAATGATCATCACCGCAAACGAAACTCTATTTCTGGCCTGAAGGATACGAACAGGTGCGTCATAACATGACAATTCACACGCTGAGAAAAGACCTATGAACGAAACTGAATTGGCCACACTGATTTTGACCAGCGTTCTGGGTCAAGATTGTATAAAAGACGTCGGCACGGTAACGAAAGAACAATGCGCTGAGTGGGACTCAGTGGCACACGTAAATCTTATCGCTGCACTGGAGAGTGAACTTGATGTTTTTATGTCGGTTGAGGAGGCAGAGCAACTCAATTCTTTTGATTCAATAACGCGTTTCATTAAGCAATCAAACGGACAATGATGCCGACCAAACCATGAAATTCTCAGAAGCCAAAGCGATTTTGTCCAAAGCAAAGGACTTACAACCCCTATCTTTGGCACTTAATAGCTCAGGGGAAACGGGTACCTTAGAGTTGTACTTAGAGGCAGCATTCGCCGAATCCGGTTACGATCTTGACCTGGACACTGCTGCCTTTGGAACCCTTCAGCAGTCCCTTAGGAGTCAGAAAACCCAGGACACAGAGGTCGTCATAGCCTGCCCGTGGGATTTCTGCCAGGCATTAGATTGGCGCAAGGGAATACCGCGGGTTTCGTTAAATGAGGAATCCGCGGTCGAGGAAATCCAGAGTTTCAGCGAGCTTTTGATTCAGCGAAAGGCCAGGGTTTTATATCTCCCTGCGCCGTTACCGCCAGTCACCACGGACTGTCAACGAACCCAACGGCTGGCAGCCATCATCGAATCGGAATGTCACAGACTCAACGCAACAGTCCTGCCTTCGCACTGGTTTTCGTTGGCTTCTTACCTCAGTGCTGGAAGCCCATTTACTGGTAAAAACGCGGGCGACCTGGCCCGAAAAGTCGCACACACTGTTTGCCACTTTTCTAAGCCGAGCAAACTATTAATATCCGACCTGGATAACGTCATGTGGCGAGGTGTCATTGGCGAAGACACGCTATCGGGCATCGCATGCAATGACCAAGGCGCTGGCTTTATTCATCATATTTACCAAACCTTTCTTCAACGGCTTAAATCTGAGGGGGTTTTATTAGCTGTTGTAAGCCGCAACGATATGGATCTCGCGACCCAACCTTTCTCTGCCGGATTAACAGAATTAGTCCAAGATGACTTTGTGTCTTTCTCTGCCAGTTATCATTCTAAATCTGGCCAAATTTCCCAACTCTTGGAGACACTTAACCTCAGCGCAGATCAGTCAGTATTCGTTGACGATAACCCACTGGAAATCGCCGAGGTAGAGCTAGGGGTTCCAGGTATCAAGGCGGTTCAATTCCCAGCCAGCGAGTCAGGCTTCGTCGAAATGACAAATCAACTCAGCAACTTGTTTCATCGGCCGGGTGACTCCAAGATTTCTGTTGAAGACAGAAACCGCACCGCATACTACAAAACTCGATTGGCCGAACTTCGTGAACGCCCCGGTGCCGGAGCCGATCTTTCAAGCTATCTTGCCTCCCTTGATATGACGTTGATCATTCATGACCGCACCCAGGGTCCCCATGACCGGGCTATTCAGTTGATCAACAAAACAACCCAATTTAATATAAACGGAGAACCGTTGTCGATGGCGTCCTTGGCGCAGGCAATAGATAAGGGTAGTCGGTTATTCACCGCAAGTTTGCGCGACCGTCACGGTGAACACGGTGAGATCGCCGCCTGTGTGATCAACCGTGCCCATGAAGTCACCACGTTTGTATTGTCCTGCCGGGTATTTCAACGTCGAGTAGAAGACGCGATTGTGCGTTTCCTCTTTGAAGAAACTCAGGCAAGTTCTTTGACATTTCACTTTGTGGAAACTGAGCGAAACACGCCGGCCCGCAGATTCCTTGCGAGCGAAAGTTTCACTGCAGACCCCGCAAGTCCCTACGTGCTAAGACCAAATCCGACCTGGCTAGAGCAAGATGACATTATTTCAGTATCCAAGAGCGCATAGTGTGTGAATAAGTACGGTTATATCGGAATAACGTCTGAGGTTTTTTCATGCCTAAGGACAACAACAGCTTCGGGGCCCCAGGGTGTCGTTATTTGCAACCCTTTAGGGCATGAACATACCCATAGTTTCAGCACCCATTATTGTCTCGCAGAGCAACTCGCCGAGCTTAATGTTGCTTCAATCCGATTTGATTATCCGGGCACGGGAAACTCTTCATCGGAAAGTACTACGCCGCTGGCAATCAACCGATTCGTTGACGCTGCAAACCAAGCAGCAAACACACTATTGTCGGAAGTAGGCGTATCCCAAGTCGTCTTTTTTGGCATTCGATTCGGCGCATTGATAGCAGGCCTTGCAGCATCCAAAGTTCCGGGCAGCTCCCTAATCATGTGGAACAGCTGTCCCCACGGCAAAGTGCTCGTTCGTGATCTCACCATCATGAAGGACGCGGGCCCTACCGAGGCTGACGGTGCACTCAATAGTGGTGGCTTTCTATATTCGCGAAAATTTCTCGATGAATTGAACGAACTAGATCCCCGGAAATTCGATTACTCAGGACTTGAACGGGTTCTTTACATAGATCGAAAAACATCCCCCTCCGGAAAAAGACTCATTGACCATATTCGGAGCACAGGAGTACCACTAGAACACAGCGAAATTGAGGGGTATTCCAAAATGATGAGAAGACCCCAAGCATCGATTCCGGCCCAAAAGGTCCTGTCGGCCATTGGGGAATGGATACAGACTGTACCGACTCCCACCACAAAACCAGACAATACTGACGTTGCCCCCAACACTGATGCCGAAAACGCTAATTCGTTAGCCACGCTCCAAAAGCCCGCCGGCGAATGCCAGGTGCTTCAAATTCCTGTGCGCAACGGACAGTCGATTTTCGGGGTGATGACTCGCGCAACCACTGAGCAAAAAGATAGACCGGTAGTGCTTATTCCAAATACCGGGGCCGCGCACAACGTCGGTCCGGGATATTTGCATGTCCACCTGTGCAATAAGCTCAAAGATATCGGGATTTCCACATTACGAATAGACATAAGCAACCTAGGCGAGAGCATAGGCTCCAAACCGTCCTCGTCAAACGATCCATATCCTCAAAGTCTCGTTACCAACATCATCGACGCGGCAAACTATTTAAAATCGACGATGGGTTACTCGAAGGTTGCCGCCGCTGGTATTTGTTCCGGCGCTTACGGATCCTTTTGTGCGGCATCGGCGGTACAGGAACCATTATTCAGCAATCTCATACTTATCAATGCCGAAGGCTACTTAAAGCCGCCGTACATCGTAAAAAATGAAACGGGTACCCAGACAAGCCTTTTGTCTACTATCACGATTTTTTGCGAAAAAGCCTACAGAGTTGTACTGAGAAAGGCATTGGGTGTGCAAAACCGGTTGGCTCGAACGCTGATCACTGCGGGTGTTCTACGTGCAACAAAAATGACAAGAACGCTCGGAGCTCTTTACGAGAAAAAAACCCAAGTCGACTTCGTATTCTCTGACGAAAACAACGGAGAAAGGCTTCTCCGAAATCTTTGCGCTGTCGACCTCGAAAAATTAAGCCTAGATAAACAGATGACTATTCACCGTTTCTTAGAAGCCGATCACACGTTCTCCCATCACGCTCACAGAGCACAATTGTTAAACGCCATCGTTGAGGTCTTATCTATTCCTCAAGAATCTAAGTGAAATTCCAACTCCGCAACGTTTAACGATTCAACTCTGGCGCCGGGAGTCAGGAAAGAGGCAACATTGAGAGGCTGAACTTGAGCGAGACTGATGTATCGTCTGGAGCCCCAACTCGATTCACATTGAAGCGTTGAAAGTCGCCGTCGTTCCAGCCTCGATCAGTGCCCATGGCATAGGAAAAACCAGAATCTTCTGCGACCTTCTCGACGGATCTTGAAGAAAAGCCACCGGGGTAAGCACAGCCTTGCACGTTGGTCCCCGTCCATTGTTCGATTAGCGACCTTGATCGCGTAAGCTCGTTACGAGTGCCTTCTTCAGTGAGTGCGGCCAAGTCAGGATGACTTTGGCTATGAGCACCAATCTCAACCCCGGAATCACTTAACTGCTTGACCTGTTCAGGACCCAGAATTTTCGGCAGGTCATGTTCGACGGGGCTATTTAAATGTTCAGCTAATCTTGAAACGGCTCGGTATCGAAGTTCATTGGTCGGCAAGGTCCACAATTGAGTCAAGAGAGTTTCTAAGGATTCTGCGATATTCAGTGAATTCATCCTTAAATTGCCAACTAAACCCTCAATGGCTAATTCAGACAGTTCCAGGCTCGAAACACGGCAATTCCGTGTTGCTTGAATGGCTATATCCCACCAGAAAGGACGTTTGCCCTCAACCGCATCCGTAGCAACATAAATTGCCCAGGGACACTTGTGTAAGTCTAAAATAGGTGCCGCGTTTTCAAGGTTATCTAAATAACCATCATCGAAGGTCACAGACGCTAATTTGCGGGGTAGCGTTTCTCCGGACTGCATGCAATTGACAACATCTTGCGGCGTCCACACCTCAAACTTACTGCTCAACCACTTCATTTGATCAGAGAAGTGATTTTCCTTAACACACATCCCCAATTGGAATGGGTCATCACCGCTATCGGCGATGACACGATGGTAAGTCATTACTAACCAGACAGAATTATTCGTACTAGACAGCTTTCGATCGAGGTGCCCCAATTTTTCCAGACATTTGGAAATCGCTGATCGGGCAAAAAATTTCCCTTTTTTAGCAAGCGAATTCATTTTGCCCTTATCATTGAGAGCACGGCAGATACATTTTTATAAGAATTTTTGACACCATAACTCAAAGCTCAAAACTGCCCACAACTGTTCACTGAAATCGCCTTTGTCGTTGCGATGATCCTCTAACATCATTCTAGCTCGTTCATGATTGATTACACCCCGTTCGACAAAATTTTGGCTGGAAAAATTATCGTAAGCCATTTCGTAGAGTGGCCCTTTGAACCACTTTTTAAGAGGAATCGCAAATCCCTGTTTTGGCTTTGTCAGCAATTCTTCCGGGATCAACTGAGACGCGATACGCTTCAGAATATGTTTGCCCCCTAGCGGCCCTGACTTTTGGCTCACCGGCAACTTGGCCGCAAATTTGACAACTTCGTGATCCAATAAGGGACTTCTAGCTTCGATAGAGCATGCCATACTCATACGATCGACTTTTACACAGATGTCATCAACCAGGTAGCTACGAATATCACCGGCAATCATCGCATCCAAAACCTGTGTGTCTTTTAAGCTAGGAAATTTGCCAGACAGTGACGAATAAGGCGCAAATCTATTGCTCGTTTTAGTCAAAGAAGAGATCTCACTGGGTCTCGATATTGCTACCGCAGCGATATATTGATCTGGGAAACCCATCCGAAATCTTTCCGAGAGCCACGACAAACGATATCCGAAAGCCCCCCCGACCGCGTCTCCCAGTAGCTGACCAACCGGAGCGAATGCACCCAACTTCCGGTACTTCCACTGCTTCATAAAACGCTGGTATCTCGAGTACCCACCAAAAGATTCGTCTCCACCATCGCCAGTAATCACCATCTTGACGTGATCAGCAGCCAGCTTGCTAACCAGGTAGGTAGGAAGAGCCGAAGAGTCGGCAAACGGTTCATCCAAATACCAAACAAGCTCATCAAGCATCGCAGCTGCATCGGGCTTGACGATCAGTTCATGGTGTTCGCTTCCTACATGATTGGCGAGAATACGAGCCGAACTCAACTCACTAAATTCTGAGTCGTCGAAACCAATAGAAAACGTCTTAACGGGCTGCGTCAGGTGCTTGGCCATCAGTGAGACCATCACACTGGAATCAATTCCCCCGCTTAAGCAAGCACCCCAGGGCACATCGGAAACCAAACGAAGCCTCACAGCCTCATCAAGTACTTCCATCAATTCTTCTTCCAGAACCTGTTCTGATTCGACTCGCTTGGGTTCAAATTCCAAATCCCAAAAACGGGTAAGCTCAATTTTGCCGTCTTTGTATTTCAGGAAGTGGCCTGGTGGTACTTTTTTGATGTGCTTGAATATGGAATTCGGATTGGGAACATAACCAAAGGTCAAGTAGTCAGAGACCGAACGCTCATCAATTTCACGTGATACTTGCGGGACATGAATGATTGATTTTATCTCTGACCCATAAACCAGAGAATCACCGAGATCCACGTAATACAGGGGCTTTTTGCCGAGTGGATCGCGAGCGAGGTAAAGACTTTTTTCTTTTTCATCCCAGACTGAAATGGCGAACATTCCACGTAAACCCGCGAACGCGCGCTCGCCCATACAGTCAAATAGATGGGCAATGGACTCGGTGTCGGAATTGGTTCGAAACCTATAACCTTGTTTTTCCAGTCGCTCTCGAATTTCTAGAAAATTGTAGATTTCGCCATTTTGGAAGACCTGAATCTTGTTGTCCTGACTCCCAATCGGTTGTTTTCCTTGGTCAACATCGATAATGCTCAAACGTCGCATTCCAAGAAAACCATGAGAGGTAAAGAGCTTTCCGTCGTCATCAGGTCCGCGGTGAAAAATACTATCTAGCATTTTTTCCGCGATCTGCGGCGAGACCCGAGCCGCTGAAGTATGGACCCAGCCAGCTATTCCACACATGAAACATCGTCCTCGCAAGAGAACCCGTATGCCCTCGTCAGTTTTTCGAGCACGACTCGAGTTGAAGCATGGTCACTGACCATTGCACGAGCATTTGCACCCAGCCCCGCCAAATCTTCGCCACTTGTGTCGCACATTTGAGTAATCGCTGAACTGCATGCTTCGATGTCACCTGGTGGAAAAATCCAACCTGTTTCTCCAATCTTTACCAAGTCGGTTGTACCGCTGACTGCAGACCCAATCACGGGCAAACTCGCTGCCATGTACTCAAGTAACGAGTTAGACAATCCCTCAAAGTAGGATGGCAACACTGCGACATGCGCTTGTGCCAATAAGGCAGGTACGTCAGAGACGCCGCCCAAAAAGGTTACGCTCTGCTCAAGATTCAATTCTGATACTAGTTTGAGCAAACTATCTTTCGACTGACCATCGCCAGCGACCAACAGTGTAAATTGATTGTGACAGCCCGACATATTCCAAGCTTGTAGGAACACTTCCAGACCCTTTTCCGGGACTAGCCGACCAAGAAATACCGCTACACGCGGTGCCAACGGATGCTGGGCTGCTTGGGCAGGAAACCGCTGAACATCCACGGCGTTGGGGATCAGAAATACGTTTTCATCTGGTACCCCAGCGTTTGATAGCCGTTGACCAATTTCACTACTCGTTGCCTGAAAGTTAGCGTGCCGAAGTATCGCCCGCATCAAAGACCACCTCGGCCCTTTTAGGTCTTGATTTAACACACCTTCTTTTATTTCAGAATAACCCGTAACTTTGACCAGTATTCTCTTACGAAGCAATTTGGTGACGACAGTCGCAACCGCAGCCGTATAGTGTGCTTTTTGAATGTGAACAACAGAATATAAATTTCTATGCCGAAAAAGGAACCACATTATTCCTGTCAAGTACGCTAAGCCTGAGAGCCCTCTGATATGAAAAGGTAAGCCCACTCGCCACACCGGAACGTCATCGATATATTCCATACGTTCCGTATTGGGTCGACGAACAGCAACAATATTGACCGACCGACCGCCCCCAATAAAAAACTTGGAGATCGTAGAAACCTGTTTCTCAGCGCCAGCCATAGCGGGATAGATACTATCGACAACTAATAGAATGCTCTCATTGGTGTTGGAATTCCCGTCCATTCTTCCATTCCTTGCATGCAGCAAAGGTCAGCTAGCCGTCCGCTGGTGCCACAACTCAAGCATCAAGATGCTCCAAAGTTCGCCCGAAAAATCCCATGCATTCTGGTCATGACGTGTTAACAAGCTCTCAATAAATGACCGTTGAAAGATCTCACTCGACAATGATTTAGAATCAAATACTGCATCATGAAAAAGCTCCCGGAACCCTTGGTGGGAACTAATCCAATTGCCAATGGGCAAGGCAAATCCATGTTTGGTTTTATTTAAAATTTCATCTGGCAAAACTCGCCGCATTGCACGCTTGTAAAGGTAACGTGTCTTGAAATTCTTAACTTTCCATTTTTCGGGCAATCTGCCGGCAAAATTGACTAGATGAGGGTCAAGGTACGGATAGACTACCGAAACACCTGCTTGCTGCGCAGCTGAGTTCACCTTAGTCAAATCGTTAACGCCGACTGCCAGGAGCTGGTCCACAAACATCAGCTTGTGCAACTCGGTATCCGTTGGTGCACGATCAAAAATTTCCCTCACTCGGTCCAATGAACTTTCGCGAGTCAGTTTTTTCGCGAACGCCGAGTCAAAGAGTTCATCGAAAACGTCGGATGCAAATGAATCATCAGAGTAAAGACGTTCAGGGTTTGGCAAACTACCTCGGTGGACAAAATTGGTGATGCGATTCGCCAAACGGGAATCCATCGAAGACGAGATCTTCGCTAACCCCCTGAATGGAGATTGAAGTAGTGGACCCATTGCATGAAAAATACTGAATAATTTGTTTTTCGCGTATCGGGTGTTTCCGCCGAAAATCTCATCCCCGCCATCGCCCGCAACCATCAGCGAAACGCCATTTTCTTTTGCAAGTTTTGCGCAAAAATAGGTGGCGACCGCCGACGAATTGCCAAAGGGTTCGTCATAAGCTGCAAGAATATTGGGCATCGCTTCAAGGGCGTCATTCGCGGTGACTATTTTGTAGTGGCCTTTTAAGCCAAATTTCTTTTCAGCGAGTCTCGCGTACTCCAACTCATCAAACTGATCTTCATCAAATCCTATCGAAAAGCTATTCACCTGCCGACTGGTAGCCCGGGAAAGTATTCCAGATATCGCCGCACTATCGGTGCCGCCACTATTAAACGCTCCCCAATCGTCTCGGCCCTCAGGACAATATCGAGAAACGGTTTGTTCAATTTCTTCGAACAGCAATTGTTCAAGATCAGCTTCCGTACCGGTTAGATCTTCCGAAAATTCAGGTAGCCAACCAGCTGAAAAATGCTCTTTGCCTTGTCGCCACAAGTAATTGGTGCCAATAGTGGTTTTTTTTATCCCTTCAAACACACTTTCGCCGGCAGGAACAAAACCAAAATTTAGGTAGTCGTAAATGACCCCAGGAGACACGGATCCAGCCACGCCAAAGGTGCTCGTAAGCATTAGTAAGCTGGTAGATAAGAACAGTGCTTTGCCAGAGCTATGATAGTAAAGCGGATAACGTCGAAACGGGTCTCCGTCCACCCTGAGCTCACCCGTCGACGGCGTCCAGGTTAAATGCAGATAGTTCGGCGTTTTTTTGGTGCCGCCAGAATCATCTAAAACGATTTCCAACGACAATTTGATGCTGTCATCTAATTGATTTACGGCAACATCGCCCCGCACAATTCCGGCAAACGATTGTCCATGCTCGACCCATCGCCACTGATTTTCATCGCTTATCCGACGAATCTTATTGGAGATTGAATCTGATATTCGTTCGCCATGGGAAACCATGACGCAAAGCTCGCCTATGCCCTGTCCGGAAACTGGGGGTTCGGATAAAAACTCAGGCATCTTTTTGCTCATCGCAAAACGCGCTTTCTAAGTTTCTCATAACGTTTATTTCCTAAAATTAACTTGCCACAGTCCAACGAGAATTTACGTGCGCTTTGCTTGAGAAGGTAGCCTCGATCACGGCTAATGATCTTTTCTAATTCTGACGTCGAGGTCTTTGCAGAAATCGAAAACCGGGGGATCAGTAGGTGATTTTTTCTGGGTAACTGGTATCCAACTTTTGATGTCAGAACGCGAGTAAACCCCGCTTTCTGGCAAGCCCTCTCTACCCGTTTTCCACCTCGCCCGCCTGGAAGGGCGATATCTTGCACCCTATCGCCAATAGCTTGCTCGATGATTGCCTTGCTGCGTTCTAGCTCATCGGCGAGATCGTTATCATCCAAGTCGGAAAGGTACCGGTGAGTATGGCCGTGTGCCCCGATCAACATACCCTGTTGGTGCATTTCACGGAGCATCGAAACGCTCATATGGGTGCCTTTGTCGATCCAGGAACTGGTGACATAGAATTCCCCAGGAACACCATGTTCAACACACAACGGAAACCCGACGGTGTAATTTGACCTGTCACCGTCATCAAACGTCATGGAAACGGGAAACGACCCCGTGGATTCATCCCTAGATGCAACAAAATCGCAACCCAACTCGGTCATCAATGACAGATGTTCTTTGAAAACGGTCTGGCTGACGCTATACACCGGATTATAAATACCAGTTTCGCTCGGAGCGTTTATGCCGTGATACATGAGCACAGCGGTAGGGATGTGTTTACGATTAGACACGCAGGTGAATCGAACAGGAGTGACGTTAGCGAACGTAGTTAATGGATAAGGCAACCGACTTATTGTCGGCATCAAAATCAGCGACGCTACTGGAGCGTTTCTGATAGCCAAAGGTCAGGTCGTAACTCCAGCGCCGCGTCCGAACCATTCGAACTCCAAAATCGACGTTGTGAAAAGTATCATCCTGGCCGCTATCGAATTCCCGTCGCCGTGAATTGACATTGAACGTAAAAGAGGTAAGAGGCGTCAGCTGAAAATCCAGGCCTCCGTTAAAACTGTAGGACTGTTCATCCAAAATACCCTGACTAAACTCCCTATCTTCAACAAGCACATTTACGTTCAAGCCTGTTCGAGGCCCTAGCCTTTGGGTTAGGTTCACCCCGGCTTGGCGCCGCTCGAAGGGATCTGTGGTGCTTTGTTGCAGCAATGATAAATTATCTGGAGAGAATCGATTGATTTCGCTAACGCTTCCCGCAAAATTCCCTATGTCCTGAACCACGGATATCCCGAGGCTTGAACCGTCGTTGCGGGTTCTTTGCCAGTCAAATTGTACAACCGGGCTTTGGATCGATCCGTTTTGTCCGTTGAAATCGGATTCAGAGTACCCGCCGGACAAGCTAACGCTATGGGTTGCACCACCTATAGTGAATGCTTGCAAAAACCCAATGGCCGCATCCAATTGATCAAACCCATCAATACCGAAGCTAGCTTCGTCAAAATCTAAGCTGGTCGCAGACAGATTGAGGAAATAGCTCCTACTGGCGCTGGATTGTCGGGTGAGAACTGCTGATACCGACTCGGAAGTACTGTCCGTATCATCCCGATCGCTATAAAAGTCTTGAATACGTGCCCCTAGCACCAATGAGTCCCTAGAGTTCAACCGAATGCTCAAATCCGGCCCAGTTGAGAATGTGTTGGTTTGCTGTTGGTTGTTGGGGTTTTGAACTGAGAACGTATTAATTGCTGCGCGCGCCAGATTGTCTTCCACAATCCAACTCAGCCTATCGGGTAGGATTTGGTATTCAAACCTGGCATTCAAAATGCCCCGATACTCACTGTCAAAATTATCCTCAAGGTAAGTGGCGTAAAGCAGATTGCCGCTAGCTTCAAGCTGCCATTGAGATCCGCGACGATTGATATCGAAGTCGAGGAACGGCGAAATGACTAGGTCCTCAATATCATCGCCCGGCAAGAGTGAAATATTGCTTTGATGTTCAACGCGAAGTCCGACCACGTAGTCTAGGAGCTCCCGGTCACTCTGCTGTGCAAAAGCAATAGCGGACCATCCCAAAGCGATAACTGGCAACAAAAACCTCATCTCAAACCCCTATCCGTTAATTGGTAACTGAGGACGAGAATTTAAGACGACCCCGGCCAACTTTTCTGGATGGTACAGCTGACATGCGTCCTGCACTTTTGACGCAGTGACACGTCCGTGCGGCACCACGACCAAGACGTTATCGCATAGGCCTGAAAGCATACGAGCATCGGCAGTGTTTTTAGCGCTCGGGCCGTCAATGACTACATATCGGTCCGAATACCGCTGTTGCAACATATGAACGAGCAGGCGCATGTTCATCGTTGCAAAGTACTCCGAATTTCGCTGAGTATGTCCACCCGCTGCAATCGCCCGCAACCGAGGGACACCCGTAGGTTGAATTATCTCGTCCATAGAAATGTCGTCGGGATCAGCCAAGAAATCTGTCATCCCAGGATCTTGATCCAAACCAAACACCTCATGAATCGATGGGTTTGCAAAGTTGCAATCAACCACCAACGCGGTTTTTGCCGGATCAAGTGCAATTGAACATGCAAGATTGATGGCTACATGGGTTCCCCCACCACCTCCGGTAACGGAAGTAACTAGCGTTACAAAGTTCTCGTTTACGTGACGCGAAAACAGCTCCGTTCGCAGTTCTCTAAAGGCATTGTAGGTAGCCGAATCCCTGGTGCCCGGATGAAGAATCCCCATTCGGTCTAGGTCTTGAGCCACCAGCGGGCATGGCTCAGCCATGCGCTGGATTAGTTCTTTGGACTGGATGTCATCGTCATCGTCGTCACGGCCGAACAAATTTGTTGCGTTTTCTACCATGACTATAGGCGCCCGCTTAATTTGAGCCAGGCAACAACTGCATAAAGAGTAATTAGGAACAGAAATCCAAGGACGTACCCACCCATATTCAAAAGATTCCCGCCGGGGTTAACCTTTACCGCCTTCGGAATAGTGGCGATGACCGGGATACCTTGATCCTCAAGCACGTATTTTGTCCTAATTCGAGGGTCAACCTGAACAAGCGCTGCGCTTACCATGATCGGAATTGCCAAACAGGTCACTATCGCGCCAATCATTACGTGGAGGAAACGCAAACCATTCGGTGTTCGAGGAATCACCGGGGGTTCCTGAATGCGCATCGTCAGGCCCTGATCGTTTGCGTCAAGACTCATAGACATTCTCGCTCTTTCGCGCCTTCGCAGAAGGTCTTCATGAATGTCTCGGTTGACTTGGTATTCTCGGCTCAGTTCTGCCAGCTGAACTTCAGTCTCAGCGATTTTCCGACCGCGCTGAACCTCACGATCAAAGATTTTGGATAACTCGCTAATCCTAGCGACTACCGTATCGTGGCGGGTTTCAGCAGCCGCCAGTTCCGACCTAAGCTGATCAAATAGCGGGTTTACGCTAGTCCCATCCCGTGAATCATCGCTAGACACCTGGAAACCACTGAAACCCGTGCCAGGACTTTCTAATGACGCTCGCAAATCGTCAATTTGAGACTTTATTCTAATAATATCCGGATAGGTGTCGTGGTAACTCAGCCGCAGATTGTCGAGCTGTAGCTGCAACTCCAGTATTCTGGCCCCAACAACGCTCTCCCTTGAGAGAGTGTTGGTAACTTCGGCCTCTCCTGACAGCTGTTTTTGAATCGACCTTTTGGTTACCGCTAATCCGTTGAGTTCTAACTCCAGCGACTCGATTTCGGAGCGAATAGTTGACCCTCTTCGGTTAACGTCGGCAGCGGTTTCCGGCAAGGTTTCCATGTTGGCCAATCTAAATTGTTTCAGAGCCTCTTCAGCCACCAGAATTTTATTGTGATACTGGTCTACCTGGGCATCGATAAATTCAAATGCCTCCAGACTCTCCGCCCGCATGCTACTTCGACTCTCTTGAAGCACGTAGTCGAGATACATCTTAGTCACCAAAAATGCTCTCTCAGGCAAAATATCTTCGTATCGAATTCCAATGAGATTCTTTCCGAAGTTGCTGATATCGGTACTGTCGATTAACTCTTCCATCATCCGCTCCCGTTGAATCGGGCTTGGATTGCTTTCCAGCCAACCGCCAACCTCCAGTATCTGCTCTAGCAGCCGACGACTAAATGCGACCTCTCGAACGATTGCTGCCATATCTCGGCCATCGGTCTGTTCCGCCGCCCCTTCCATCAAGGGCCCCGCGATGTTGCGATTGACTGTGAGGATACTGGCGTATGTCGAATAAACCTTTGGCAGACTAATGCCAATAACCATGAACACGACGCTAACGACAATCGAAAGAATCAACCATACGGCGCGCTTGTCCCAAAGCTCCCGTAAGACGGCATCAAGCATTCTTTCAACATGAGCACTCATGGCTTTTAGAAAGATCTCTCTGGGACGGTGATCACGTCCCCTGGTGCCAAATCAAAATTTGTCCCGAGATCGCCTCGGGTCAATATCGATTCAAGCTTCACTGAGTAAGCGGTCACCTCATCGGCCTGCTTGCGAAACAAACGGCTTTTTTCAGGTGCGGCGAATTCGTTGATCCCTCCAGCCGCCAGCACGGCGTCCAGCACGGTCATTCCGGGTCGAAAAGGCATCGTCACCGGTGTGCGTACGGCGCCTGTCACCCGAACTCGAGACAGAAATTCATGGCTATTAAGCTCAGCAACAATGACGGCTACTTGGGGATCTTTTACATAGACCTTCAGGCGCTCAGAGATGTCTTGGCTAACCTCGGCTGGGGTGCGCCCGGCTACGTTAACGTCCCCCACCAAAGGCACGGATATTTTCCCGTCTGGTCGAACCGGCACTGTTGCACTTAGGTCTTCGTTGCGCCAGACGTTCACTTGGACCACGTCATCAACACCAATCCGGTACTCATTCACCAAGTTAGCGCTAGTTGGCGTTGGCGGACTATCGCTTCCTGCTGGCACACTTGCGCAAGCCGCCAGAAAAGCCACAAAAACACACAAAATCGCTGATCTAATCACAATCATTTCCAATAAACCGAAAGTTTTTCGCCACAGCTAATAAGATCTTGAGAAATCTCAAAAAATAACCGTCCCTGGCTATCGAAAGACGTGGGCTTTCGACACCATTAATAATAGCATAGACGCTGGGTAACTTGATTTCAGAAATCAACAAGATTAACAATTGCGCATCCGCTTGCGTCGACGGGACATCTGTATGGCCGAGGACAATTTCGAAAAAATATACAAAATGCTAGGAGTGGGGCCTACCGACTCTTGGGACACCATACAGAAGGCCTATCGCCGCCGGGCACAGGACTATCATCCAGATCGAGTCGCTGATAACCCTCGCTTAAAGAAAATCGCCGGGCGCAGGTTTCACGAATTAAATCAGCATTTTTCCGAATTGCGCCGATATTATAGAAATTTCGGCGGTGTGCCGCCGGTGCTCTCTAACAAAGAAGAACACCATCCGGAGAAAATGAGAGCGAAGTCGCCCTCACCGAGTGTCACTAGCGGCCCCACAGAGGCAAAGAAACCACAAACAACCACCTCGCGGCGGACCAAACTGGCAGCTATAGCTGGCGCCTTGGCAATCGTCTGCGTGATCTTTTGGCAAATTCTATTTTCCCAAAATAGTGGCGAGGGAAACTCCGTATTGAGCCAGAGCCCTCTACCGTCCGTCCCTCCCCCAGTTGCTGTAGGTTGGACGATGGGAGAAGTCATCGAACGCATGGGAAGCCCAGATCGGGTCATCGATGATTCCTGGTTTTACGGAGATTTTGTGGTTGATCTTGATTCAGGCCGCGTAGTTGCCGTAACTCGCGCTGATAACCTCGGCGCGAGGTCTACTGCGGCTCAAAAACCTCCTGCGATTTTATCGTTCGGCTTTGATTCCAGCATGGAAGAGGTGATCAAGATACAAGGCCAGCCCATTAAGAAGACTCAATCGGATTGGCAATATCGCGTGTCTAAAGTCTATTTCGAAAATGGCAGAGTGGTCGGTTGGTACAACTCTCATTTGGACCCGTTACGAGTCGACGGCCAATTTGGCTCTTACCTGCCGCTTTTGGGGTCCGAGTCGGAAGTATCTGGTGAGGAAAATTAGTGGTTCAGTCCCTGATAAACCTTAAAGCAAGGGTTTTTCTTTTAGCCTGAACTGAGACCGTATTTCTCTGAAACCCTCCGGTTAAATCAGCAATAACTGGGTGCCCAATCAAGGAAAAATCAAACCTAGTTTGGTTTTTTTCAATCGCCTCCTTCAACTCGCGAGCAACAGCCACTAACAGAAATTGACTGGCCAAAGAGTGACGCCCTAATCGGACTTGCAGAAGATAGGTGGTTTGTTTGCATGACGCGGTCACTAGCTCAGCGACAATCTGTTCATCCTGCGTCCACAAGTGGCGTTCCAAACCAAAAGGCTTCATCCATTTTTGGTCACGCCGAGAGTTTGGTATCTCGGACAGCCCAAACACTTTGGAGACGCGGTAAAAGGGATGTTTGGTCGATGTAAATTCAATGTCGTCTGCTTGAAGGGTTATTCGTTTGACCTGTTCAGCCGCAGAGACCGCACTTTGCGCGTCAACAATCGCCTCTTCAGCGGATTCGCCAACCATCGCGATGTATTCTTCCCAATTTCTGGGAAGCTCCACAATTGGTGTTGGGTTATCCCGGCGTTTGTATCCACTCGTTTCCGCCAAATGTCGATGTAAAACCGGCGCAAGTGGACTTTCAGACGGAATATTTTTGAAGTCCAAAATATTCCAGGGAGATTGGACCATCGCCGGCACTATTAGATCAACAGCAGCCCGGCGAAATCGCGGCAAGGCGATAAGGTCGAAATACCCCATCGGATGCCCAGCAGCCACATTTATCGACGTTAACTCCTGAAACGATAGAAATTTCAACGTTTTGCGGGTACATAGACAGGCGGGCAGAATGGCCCGCAATTTGCCGGACACCTCTCGAACCAGAAATAGCCTGAGTTCATTCTCCTGACTAGAAATTTTTGACCACAAGGCATAAAGCCACCCCCAGGATGAGAATATCTCAACACCTTGGCTTTCGGATACCAGGCCATTCCACTCCTCGCGAAGTCGAAAGAACTCTTCGGCATCCGAAACAACCCTAAGTACAAGATCCGGATTGCGAATGCCCTTAGCGAAACTCTTTGAGGTTATTGGGGCGGTCGCCCTGAGGCCCTTCATGCATCTATCACCATTAGAAAATACTCAACCTGCCGCTGCGGACAAAGAGCTAAGCCGCCCACTGTTAGATAGTTCATCAATTTTCTACCGAGCGTCTAAATTTCAGCTTGTTGCGAAGAGATTTAACATGGACAGCCATCGCCTTCAATGTCACCGTGACGGTGCCGATCATCACATTCCAATAAAACTGGAAGGAATTTTTCGCGACGAGCGATTCCTCAAAGGCCATCGCAGCCAAGTTACCGGTGTATATCAATGACGAAGATTTCATGTCTAAGACATGCCAGCGAATTAAAGCCCAAATGAGCCTATAACCGGGCGGTCGTTTGACCGCCTGCTCGATTTGCTCTTGGCACAAGCCACTTCTGCTTAGGGTATCCAAGAAATAGACCAGCACTCGGCCCAACGCATCATTGGTTGCACAGAGGTCACTGATATCTAACGGAACCTTCTGGAGTACAAACATGCCATCGAGCACCCCTCTTTGCGCTCCTCGTCCTGTTGTCCCTCCAATCAGGTTGCGATACCAATGGGCGGCGACGTAAGCCAGCGTGGTTTGCGGACCAAGCACCTTGCAGTCGGCATCGAACAACTGCGTATTTGACGCCTCAGACAGGCAACGCTTGGGGTCAAAAAGAGGATGGTTTGCAAGGCAATAGTCATCAGCAAACAAACCGTGATGGATTTCCACCCAGACCCCCCATGCCTTATTAAACAGCGGCACTATATGATGATGATCATCCCAATCCGCGTCAGGTTGTGAGGAAGGATTGCGAAACCCCAACTCCAACAATATCTGTTTTGCTGCGGGTACTTGTTGTTCTTCTATTAGGAGGTCAACATCCGCCATTACGCGCCAATGCTTCTGAGGATAAAACCTAAACGCGACATCCGAACCCTTCAGAACCACTGGCGTTATTCCAGACTTATTTAACGTCAAAAAGAGGTCGTTGAGGTGCCGCTGGAGGCTTGAGGTCAAGGCCCTAGCAGTCCAGTCGCAAGACTGCAGCCGAGCAATGCCATCTGGGGAGGTTTCTATTTGCTGCTTGCTCAATAACCCATGAGCAATAGGACCTAGGCCGTTGTCTATCAACAGACTGACCGTCTGGTCGTTTAAATACTGCGGGGCGACTCCGGATTTTTTCGGCTCAGCAAATAGCGAGAGAAGAGTTCTCTCAATACGCCGTGTTCGTTGGACACATTCCAATGCAACAGATGCTTTCAGCAGCAAACTTCAGGGTCAAATCTAACGACCTTTGCCAAAGAGCACAACCTCAAACGTTGTCATCATCACATACAAATCCAGCATCAAATTGTGATTTTTCACGTAGTACAAGTCGTACTCTAACTTGGACCGTGAGTCTTCAATACTTGCACCATAGGGGTACTTAATTTGCGCCCAACCGGTAATTCCTGGTTTGACGACGTGCCGCTCATCGTAATAGGGGATTACCTGTGCCAGCTCAGAGGTAAACTGGGGACGTTCTGGCCTTGGCCCAACGAAACTCATCTCCCCTCTCAACACATTGAAGACCTGAGGCAGTTCGTCGATTCGCGTCTTGCGCATAAACCCGCCAATCTTGGTAATTCTAGGGTCTCTTTCGGAGGCCCACTGGGCCTTGCCGTTTTTCTCCGCGTCAACCCGCATACTGCGAAACTTCAATACGTCAAATAGTTTCCCCCGCTCTCCTACGCGTTGTTGGCGGTAGAAAACCGGTGACTGCCATCCATCTTCGAACTTAATAAGAATGGCCGCCACAACCATCACAGGAAGTGTTCCGATAAGCAGACACAGGCTTGTGACAACATCAAACGCTCGCTTACTTGTTGAGCGAAAAATGTTTTGTGAACAACCGTCACTAAAAACCAGCCAACCTGGATAAAGGGCATCAAGTTTCACTCGGCCTTCCTCTCGTTCGAAGAAAGTAGCGCACTCAATGATAGGAATTCCCATCAATTTGCACTCAAGCAGCTGGGACATAGGGAACGCGTTTCGACGATCATCCGCAGCAAGAACAATTTCTTCCACCCTCTCCGAGCGGCAGTAGTCTGCAATTCGATCTTCGTTCGCGCGGGCCAGATCTGCTTTGGGCACATAGGTCGGTTGATTTTTCGCAGGCAAAAACCCCGTTATTCGGAGTGCCCCACCGCCAATCTCTGCCACACTGGCATGAATTTGTTTTGCCGTCTCCCCTGCGCCAAGCACTAACACACGCTTTCGCATGCCAGCAAAGCCCATCACTCGATGAAAAATCGGCCTGACGATACAAACTGCACCAACCGCCGCGACAAGGGAAAACAACAAGACACTTCGCCCTGCGTATAGGCCAGGGTAAACGTAAAACAGGACCGCAAGACCAATCCAACCAGCGGTCAGAGCTGCCACTAATCTGATACAAAATTGACTGAGCTTTTCCTGGCGCTTGAATTGATACAAGCCCATGGCGCTCATGCCTATTAACATGAAAAGGGCAAACGTTAGCGCCCTGGGCAGCACATCACCCATGTAAACATCGGCAGCGCCTAAATCTCCGAAACGCACCAGAGAGGCCGCATAGAGACACAAGACCATCATCAATCCATCCAGTCCGGCTAGAAAGACATATGGAAGTCTTATGTATTGCTTAAAAATGCGAATAGTTGGCATTATGTCCCTGCACTTGACCGCTAGCGGCCATCCTCCTCTAGTGAGCGACTAACCATCAGTGGCTAGTCCCTCCAAATCTCCCACGAATAGACTAACTGAATCGTCGAATATTGGAATGGCACTGACGGAAACAATTGTTACATCCCGACACCATCAGGAGTGATTTTCTTACAATCAGCGATTCAATAAATGTGTCCTTCAACAATCCCATGTTCGACACACTACAATTACGGTTAAAATCTGCCCTCAACCATCGGATAAACACGAATGTCAGCACTACTTCCACAAGGTAAAACAAAAATTGCCGTCATCGGCTTAGGTTATGTCGGACTGCCACTGGCGGTGACGTTTGGACAAAAAGTCACAACTATTGGTTATGACATCAACACCCACAGAATCGATGAACTTCGTAACGGTGTCGACAGCACCCTGGAAGTCACCTCCGATGACCTATCCAATAGCGAACGTTTGTCTTTCGCTGATTCCCTCAGCGACTTAGCTGACTGCAACATCTTCATTATTACGGTTCCAACGCCTATCGATGAAAACAAACAGCCTGACCTTAGCCCCCTGCACAGCGCTTGTATGGCGATTGGGACGTTACTGAAACCCGGTTGTGGCGTGATATTTGAGTCCACGGTGTATCCCGGGACAACAGAGGAATACTGCGGCCCATTGCTAGAGAAGCAGTCAGGCCTCAAGGTAAACGAGGACTTTTTCCTAGGTTATAGCCCTGAACGAATTAACCCGGGCGACAAATCCCATCGCTTAGTGGATATCATCAAGGTGACATCGGCCTCAACACCCGAAACCGCCAAGTTCGTTGATGACCTCTACGGACAAATTATCGTCGCTGGAACTCACCCAGCCAGTTCCATCAAAGTTGCTGAAGCGGCCAAAGTCATCGAAAACACCCAGAGGGACCTCAACATTGCCCTGGTGAATGAACTGGCGCTAATCTTCGAGCGGCTAAATATCGACACGACTGAAGTACTCCGCGCAGCCGGAACGAAGTGGAATTTTCTTCCGTTTAGGCCCGGCTTAGTGGGCGGGCATTGCATCGGAGTGGACCCTTACTACTTGACCCACAAAGCCTTGCAGGTTGGTTATCACCCTGAGGTTATCTTGGCGGGAAGAAAATTGAATGATGGCATGGGGGTTTACGTCGCAAACCGGCTCGTTAAGCTAATGACTCAGAAAAAGATCCACGTGGTTGGATCAAAAATTCTGGTGTTAGGTCTTACGTTTAAGGAAAACTGCCCAGACCTTAGAAATAGTCGTGTAATCGATATTATTAACGAACTGCGGACCTACCATGCGGATATCGATGTATACGATCCATGGGTCGACCCAGCACAAGCTCTCGAGGAATTTGATATCGCCTTGAAGGCTCAGCTTGACCCAGGCTCCTATGACGCGATTATCCTCGCCGTTTCCCATGACGAATTTTTAGAAATGGGCGTTGATCAACTTCGCACCTTAGGTAAGGGCAATAACGTTCTATTCGACGTAAAATCCATTTTCCCAGCTGACGAAGTAGACTCAAGACTATGAAACCTCCGAAATTCTGCCGGACCTGGCCACTATGAAGGTCCTAGTAACCGGCACTGCCGGCTTTATTGGAAGCCATGTTGCCCACCAACTGTTGGATCGCGGCGATGAGGTTTTAGGCCTTGATAACCTCAACGATTACTACGAGGTCACACTAAAGGAAGCACGGTTGGCTCGCCTGCTAGATCGCGATGGGTTTACCGAAGCGCGAATTTCTCTTGAAGATCGTGATGCCGTGGAACAGGCGTTTGCTCGATTTCAACCGGAGAAGGTCGTGCATCTGGCAGCCCAGGCAGGAGTGCGGTATTCGCTGGAAAACCCCCGCGCGTATATCGATACCAATCTTGTCGGCTTTTTAAATATTCTGGAACCCTGCCGTCATCAACAGGTGCAGCACTTGGTTTACGCATCCAGCAGTTCGGTGTACGGCGCAAATACCCAGATGCCGTTTTCCGTTCACCATAACGTTGACCATCCATTGAGCCTTTATGCGGCAACAAAAAAATCTAACGAGCTGATGGCCCATACGTACAGCAGTCTGTTTGGGCTTCCAACCACGGGTCTGCGTTTCTTCACGGTTTATGGTCCATGGGGTCGCCCAGATATGGCTCTGTTCATATTCACCCGCAACATTCTTGAAGGAACACCCATCCAGGTTTTTAACCACGGCAAACACAAACGAGATTTCACCTATATCGATGACATCGTCGAGGGTGTGGTTAGACTAACCGACCATACAGCGACGGCGAACGATCAGTGGCAAAGCGATACCCCAGACCCTGCCACTAGCATGGCGCCTTATCGGGTATTCAATATCGGCAATAACCAGCCGGTCGAACTCATGCGTTATATCGAAGTTTTAGAGCAGGCCCTGGGTAAGAAGGCAGAAAAAGAGTTTCTGCCTCTGCAACCGGGAGATGTGCCGGCAACCAGCGCTGACATAGATGCACTGTCTGATGCAGTAGGCTATCGGCCAGACACCCCAGTAGAAACCGGGATCCACAATTTTGTGCAATGGTATCGGAACTACTATCAGGTATAGATAACCGAACGCTGAGACTGGATAAATTCAGCCAAAGTGATCCAAAGACGAATTGACTACCATCGGGTGTCCGTCAGTTCTGAGGGCTGACTTGCCAAACGTTGGGTTTGGCAAGTCACAGGAGCAAACAGTCCACAGTCACTTATTCGAACCAGAATCGAATGCGGTAGTACAAAAGGCCAATGACTTCGTGTAACAAACTGTCCAACCTTTGAACAGATCGAAAATCGGGCAAGAAACCTCTCGAACGTTCATTTTGATCCACCCCGATTGGACAAACTTCAACACCATAGTGCTGGAAAGCCGTTACACTCCTGCGCATATGAATGGCTGAGGTCACTAGCCAAACATTACTGTCAGTAAGGCTAGGATGCAGAGACGCCGCTTTGGCAGCCTGCATTGTATTTTGAGGACCGGTCAAATCGACCAACAAGTCAGACTGCCCCCATTGCTCAGCGACCGTTCGTAAAACCAGCGCTTCAAAAGATGTCCCAGAAACAAGAATCGGCACTCCACCATTGCCCACAGAGACACTCAATGCCTGCTGCAGGCGGATCAGTGATTTGTGCGTCAGGACAGAAAACTCCGGGTTTCCAGACGACCGCTCAACTCCGCCAGGTAGCAATACTAGGACATCGGGAAGCATCGACTGACAGTCATGAGCCCTGGAAAACTCTGCCTCCCAACGCTGGCTCAAAAACAATGTCACAGGCGGGCTCAATGCGATGACAATCATCACGGCGCAAAAAACGTTTGCTGCAAAAAACCACCTAGAGCGCTTTCTAGAAAACCATGCAAAAAGACCTAGGACGAACAACCAAGCAAGGGGATTGGTCATCTAAAGCCGCCGTTCTCAGTCAGCTCCTTTGGATTTTTCCGCCAGTTTTTTCTCCCAAGCCAACGCCGAATCGACGATCGTAGACAACTGGTTAAATTTAGGATTCCAACCAAGTATTTTTTGTATTTTCTCAGCTTTGGCGGTCAATTCCGGCGGATCACCTGGGCGACGGTCTACCTCTGTGATATTTAGACTAGTGCCCAGACTCTTTTCCACAGCGGCAATCACCTGCCGAACAGTAAAGCCCTCGCCATAACCACAGTTCATGACCTCACTCTTACCTCCGTCACGCAGATAATCCAGTGCCCGCAAATGTGCGTCTGCGAGGTCTTCTACATGAATGTAATCGCGAACACAGGTGCCATCTAGAGTGTCATAGTCAGTGCCGAATAATTTCACGTCAGACCGTTTACCCATGGCGAGTTCGGCAAGTACCTTGATGAGCAAAGTGGCTTTCGGCGTGTTTTGTCCGATTCGACCCTTGGGATCGCTGCCGGCGACGTTAAAATATCGCAAGATCACCGAACGCATTTTTCCGGTGGCTGCAACATCTCTCAACATCCACTCCGACATCAGTTTGGAGGTTCCATAAGGGTTAATCGGATCGGTGGGTGACTCCTCAGAGGCGATCCCTCCAGGGGGCATGCCGTACACCGCTGCTGTTGAGGAAAAAACCAATTGCCCTACCCCATGATCCACACAACTCTGGATCAGGTTCCGGGTCTGCATCGTATTGTTCTGGTAATACCTTAGTGGATCTTCTACCGATTCGGGCACAATGGTTCTGGCAGCAAAGTGCATGACGGTATCAATGTCATGGTCGGCAAATATTTTTGCCAGCAGATCCATGTCACCAGCATCGCCGGTGACCAACTCGCCAAATAGCACTGCATGGGCAAACCCGGTGGTCAAATTGTCCAGCACCACCACCTGTTCGCCCCGCTCGCCCAACTGACGAGCCACATGGCTTCCTATGTAACCAGCGCCGCCGGTGACCAGAACTTTCTTTGACATTTCTTATCCCGTAAATCCCTTATGGTCTATGAGTCTAACGCCCTGCCGGTCAAAGTTAAGGGCTTTGTGTCAATTTTTAATAATCAGTGCCAATCGATACCCCATAGCTAGAGCTGGCTGCGGTCTTACTACCGGCAGTGTTCTCCTGCAATACAACAGGCTAAAATTCTCTCATGAGTGTAATGCAGGAATTATTAAGACGCCGGGTACCCCAAATCTGCGGCGTCTATCTCGGCGCCATCTTTGCTGGCGTGGAATTCACCGACATGATGGTGGAACGCTATGGTCTGTCCGACCGTCTGGTCGACGGGGTCTTGATCGGCATGCTTGCTTGTCTGCCTACTGTAGTGATGGTGGCGTGGTTTCACGGCGCCCCGGGACGTGATAAGTGGCGTCGCCGCGAAATGGTGGGCATCCCCCTGAATCTGATTGCAGCCATCGGCCTGGTGATGGCTTTCAATCCAGATACGCCGGTGGAAGCGGCATCCCAGGTACGCAGCGCTACCGATGAAAATGGCGAAACCGTTACGGTGGAGGTCCCTACAGCCTCCCATGTGGAACGAATAGCCGTGTTCTTTCTGGACCCAGAGGGGTTTGATCGAGAAAAACCCTGGGAGACCTATGCACTGAGCCTACTGATGGAAGCTCGTTTTGATAAAGACCCCTTCGTCAACCCCTACACCCTTTACCAAAATTACAGCGAAGGCAATATCTGGAGATTTAAGCGCGCTGGCCACGCCATAGGACTGAATGCCCCATTGTCACTGCTGAAAAACGTCGCTGACAGCTATCATCAAGATTACTTCCTCACCGGCGCTTTGACACCGCTGAAAAATGACAGGTGGCAGGCAGATGTGTCGCTTTACCAAATAGAAAACGAGGAATTGTTGTTAAAGGTCACACTGACTGCCGACAGCCTGTTTGCTCTGGCTGATTCTGCAACCACGGCCGTCACTCAAAAGCTCAAGCACCCCGCATCCAACAACTTCAAACTGCGATCACACTTGCCATCCAATGAACTGGTCACTGAAAACCTAGATGCACTGAAATTGCTAGTTGAGGGTAAAAATGCCCTGACCCTTGATACCGATGTGGAGACAGCGCTTGCTAGCTGGAAAGCAGCGGTAGCGTTGGATCCAGGCTTTACTCAGGCCTATCTCGCCTTGGCGGGTGTCAATGACGATATTGGCAATAACGAGGAGGCGCTGGCCAGTTTAAAAGAACTCAATCGTTTGTCCCACGAGTTGGACGAAAAACTCAAAATTCAGATCAAGGCCTGGATTTATGCACTCAAGAACGAACCCGATCGAGCAACCCGGGTTTACGAAATGTGGACCGAACTCTACCCAGAAGATCCCGAAGCGTGGCTTTCTCTCGGCTATAGCTACAGGCTCAACGGAAATAGGCTTGAGCAGGCGATCAATGCCTGGGAAAAATCCCTCAAATATCAACCCAATCAACATTGGCTAATCAATGAAGTGGCGCGCTTGCAGCGCATTCTCGGCCGCAATGACGATGCCATCGCCAACTACGAAAAGTACCAAGATGCTTTGCAAGAAAGCTACTTGCCGTCCATCGCTATCGGGGACATCAAAACTGACCAGGGAGACTTGGAAGGGGCAGAATCCAAGTACCAACAAGGGCAGCTGGCGCAAACCAACATGGTGACACCCATTACTCGGTTGGCCATGAACCAGCTGCGTCGCGGCAACGTTGCGGAAGCCGAATCCCTGCTGGAAGATGCCGATTTTGTCGCTCAGGCGCCACGCCAGTTATCTAGCCTGGCATCGATCCGGTCCAAAATGTATTGGACACTGGGTCAACCCACCAAAGCGCTCGCAATGGCCAAGGAAGAATTCTCGATAGAATCCAATTCGTTCAATCAGATTGATGCCATTGTGTCCCATTTGCGCGATATGCAGCTGTACGCAATGACGGGAAACACACCCGAGGCCCAGGCGTTCCTAGCCCGAGTTAGCCCGGGCTTCAAACCTCCTTATGACTTCATTCCCAGCGTCGGCCAGATGATCTTGGCGATGACGAATGGGGATTTTGAGAAGGCAGATTTCCATAATAAAAAGATTGCCAAAGGCCTGGCAGACTCCGGCAGAACCGATCTCGAATTTGTCGTGGATTATGCTCGTGGCATCATCGAACGTGGGCGCGGCGATAGTGAAATGGCGGTAGCAAGCCTGCGCAAGGCAGCTAATTCCTTTCGCAGCTCGGCCCAATTCACCGATGAAGACAGTCGCGACGAATATGAAAAAATCATACTCGAGCTGGCTAAAACCTTATTGCAGATAGGCCAACCCCAGCCAGCACTGGACGCGCTGACCCCCCTTCTCGTCAGCTGGCCATATCACCCAGAGAGTAACTGGCTAGCAGCTCAGGCTTATCACGAACTGGGTGACATCGATCAAGCCAACACAAGCTTAACCATCGCCCGCGAGATGTGGGCCGATGCTGAGCCAGATTTTGCCCCAGCACAGGCTGCCCGCAAAGGCCTCAGCGCAATCAACAGGTAGTGCCAAGAAATAAACAGGGGTAGGTTTTACTCGAAGTGAACCGGGCTGCGATCATCGGAAAACCAGACGTTATCTTCTGGGATACTCGATTGATCTTCTAGCTTTCGCCCGTCAATTAGGTATCCGGTATACCCTTGGTCTTTGAAAAAACTGACCATCTCTTGTTTGCCGGCTCCGCCCAGTCGCATTGAGTAATCTGAGAATTCCGTGATGACATTTTTTGGCCGGTAGCGTCCTTCCCAGCTCATGCCTTTTAGCGCCTGAATTTCGAACCCTTCAACATCGATCTTTAGTACCGTGACTCTTTCAAGACAGGATTGTTCTAGTAAATCATCCAACCGATGAGCCGCGACCCTGTGAACCCGGTTAGCACTATCCCGATTATCGGCAGCGACGCGATGAAGGCCACTATTTTCTGCCTCAACTTCTTCCAATACCAACTCGCCCTGTTGATCAGCCGCAGCGCATTGCACCAGTTCACATTGAGTATCAATGTTATTAAGCGCAACGGTCCGCTCCAGGCGTTGAAAGTTGCCAGGGTGAGCCTCGACACATAAGGCTGTAACCTTGGGCTCGACACAAAGGTATGCGCTAAAAAGCCCAATATTTGCGCCAACATCTAACAATGTGCCACCACTACCCAATAGCTTTCTGGCCAGCTGCAAGGTTAGCGGCTCATAAGCCCCCTCAACCAGTAGTTTCCACCCGATAAAATCCGCAGCCGACACGGCCAGTAAAGCGCCGTTGTCAGCACGCAAGGGTATCCCTAAGCGAAACACACAGCGCTGAAGATAACGAACCAATCGTATTTTTGCCGGATGGGAGGGGCCGCGAATGTAGCCAACCAGGCAGCGTGCTGCGAGGCCGGCTCCGGACCAAAGGCGAAAAACAGGTTGGGTACCCGGGGATTCGCCTTTCCATGAGCTGTTGGTCTCCATGGGTCAAT
>CAZLJY010000032.1:0-30760 GCA_964559945.1 uncultured Gammaproteobacteria bacterium
AACCGCGCCGGGTTGGGCGGCAGCGTAAGGTTAAGGTTAAGCCAATGGGAAAAAAGCGAATCCGGACCATGGTTGAGCCTATGCCCGAAGACGCAAAGGCAATAGTAGATTCGCTAGGTGATTTTGGTTGTTTTGTAGAAAACTATTCGTCTCAATACATGGGATGGGCTATGGAGGTTTTAGTCAAAACTAAAAGATTCAATTTGGTAAAAGAAGGGCACCAAGTTTTCGTAACAGAAGTCATCGGGGATGCGAAATATCGGATATGGCCGAAAGATGAAAATTTTCAGCAAGCAACACCGAGTGATGTGGCAAAAGTCATTAAATCTAAAATCGCATAACAAGCGCATGCAGTCGGCCGCCAGCAAAGCTGGCGCCGCTGATGCGGGGCGTTATGCGTAAGAATTAGGCATGGAGAAATTTAGAGAACAATGCCTGTCACTTTCACTTACGGCTAGAATGTGTATAGCCCTAAAGGCGTTTGAGAAATTCTGTCTAGATGTCAATCTGTCCGAAGACTCCATTGACAAATTTAGAGCATATATGTGGGATTTTCCTATGGCATTGAGTGAGGATAGATTTTTAGACTGGGAAGAGGCTAAGCCAATTTTGGTTAACTACGGATTAGGAGACGAATTGCCAAACCAGATCGAATCAACTCTATCTCATGCTCAAGTAGATGAAAGTAAGTTTCGAATCATTGTAGAAGGTGTAGTAGCGATTCTATGGGGTAGTTTTTGGGGTGCAGCTGAACACGAACAATCACTTAGGTCTCTTATCAGTGTGGTAACCCTATCGGGAACGGCTGAGTCTCCAATTTTGACACCGTTCAAATTTTCGCGTTTTGCAGATAAAGATGGTTGGGGCATTGATCTTACCGCCGAAGATCGGGATTTTTGGAGAGAATGTTGTGTTTACGCATAACAAACCAATCAACGGTACGCATGACACTCGCTTCCCCTTGGCATGCGCCAAGGCGTCACTCGTATCATGCGCCCGTTATTGGAAGGGTTATGCATAAAACACCCTACGTGTGTTCAGTTTGCGGTTGCCCGATTATGATTGGGAGGCATCGCAGCGGCTGGAAACATTCTTCAGGTAAACGCCAAGACCATCAGGTACAAGCGATGAAGCGAAAGGAACATGAGGCCTCGTGGAATGAGCTGAGAACTAGGAAAAATAGTCGCTAAACGGGAGGCGTTACCCTTTGGCAGTTATTTGCAGCGTCGGCTCTAGTCTGGCCAGGGTTTATCTGGTGCATAGCAAAGCGAAAACGGCTGAGTCCTTGGATTGCAGTCGCGGGGTTCTTTCCACCGATCAATTTACTGGTGGCAGTGGGCGTTCTTTTGGTAGGTTCTAAGGAGGCTTCGGGAGTGTCCAATCGTTAGTCAAGATTACAGTCGTATTCTGTCCACTGTCCAATCTGGGGCGTGGAATTAGGGTTACCGAGGCGTAACAAATGCGTGCAGCTGACCGGCTTCGCCGGCCACTGAACCGAGGTGTTAAGCATCAATCATCATGGAGAGCACGGTGAATATTAAGGGCTTCTTTTCTCCAAGGCAGATTTATGTTGGAACCTTCATTGGGGGCCCTATTGCAGCCGCTTATTATCTGAGTAGAAATTTCAAGTGCATGGATAAAACTAGCCTTGCCAACTTATCTACTGGCGTTTCCATTGTTTTTACTATCTTTCTATTTTGGTTTACTTTCCAGCTTCCAGAAAATTTCCCAAGTACCATTATTCCGATAACTTATTCAGCTATCGCTGCAGGTATTGCGTGGCAGTGGCAAGTATCTAAAGAAGAGGTCGAGGCAGTTGAGTCATACGGTTTCCAATCCAACTGGAAAGTGGCCGGTGTTTCAGTCGCGGCATTGGCAGTAACAGTTGTGTGTTTATTCAGTGTATTAATGGTTTTTCCGGTAGAGTAAATGCTTAACAAACACATCAAAAACCGCTCCACTTCGTTGCGCTGGACGTCGCTGACGCTCCGCCTTTTATGTGGGCGTTAGCTAATGAAGCCGGGCCTATGCCTCTCTATTTTTATTTTTTGCTCATTTCCGGCGAGTGCAATTCAATGTGTTTATGTGATTCAAAAGGGCTCGGCGGACCCAACTTTACCTGTTGCAGGATACGATCTGGTATTTGCCGGTACGGTGACAAAACGACAGCAGGTCATAAGAGAAGATGGGAAAAAGCGCTTGCTTGAGAGAATAGAGGCCACGTTTGAGGTGGAGAAAGTCTGGTATGGCACCGAGGGGGCAGATGGAACTGTCGTGATTAGCTCTCGTTTTAATCCAATCGCTCACGATAAAGGATTTAAGGTAGGCCAACGCCGCGTAGTGCTGGCAAAAAAGATAGATGGGTTGCTGGTCTCTCCTGCTTGTTCCCCTCCAAGAGGAGGCTACGAAGATGAGAAGAGCTTGGTTGAGCGTATTGAGTCAGAGTACGGGGAGAATGGCTAACATACGCATGCAGCTGACTACCGAAACGCTACGCGTCCCGTCGGCAGCTGATGCTAGTCGTTAGGTGTCATGAGAGCACTCACGGTAGTAGTATTCTTGATTCTTTGCTCGGGTTGTAGCCAGCTAACTCTAGTAGAAAATGAACTAATTGGGTCCTGGTACTGGTCGGAGGCTCGGGAGAATTCCGGCTCAGCAGGATTTTTGATCCTCCGAAGTGACAGATGGTACGCATATCGCATCGCACACTGGAATCCTACCGAGTGCATCGTTGAAGCGACTGAGGGCTATATGCCGTTCTGGCGAGAAAATGAGAATTCGATCTGTATGGGAACCTCCGAGAAAACCGAAATATGTCAATGGTTGGTGTCGAAAGAAACATCGGGCATCGCAGTCTCTATTCCCAGCTGGACATTGTCGAAAGATGTGCAGCTGAGTAGGTCTTCGCCAATAGGAACTCCAACGCGGTGCTCGGACATATGACACCTAACAAGTCGTTGCAGCTGACCGTGGGAACTCCAATGCGTTGTGAGAGCGTGTCCACTTTATCGGGGGAAGATCACCTCCTTCGGCGGCAGCTGAAACTGGGCGTTACGTGTGCGGCATGATTTTCGGTGAAATTCAATCTCAGAAGCACTATTCAAAGTTCTATCCAGAGCTGCTTAGGTTTGTTTCACGCCATTTCAAGAACGTTGAAGCGGGAATTCAGGGAGATGCATGGATTTACGTGTCGAAAGAAGGTCAGTCGGTGGATCTTGATACTTTTACATCCATGAACTTTGAAGTTAAGGCGCAAGCAACCAGCCGCTCTTTGGCGTTCGAAGTTCTGGAGGTTTTGGGCAAAAAATTCAACGTTGTGGTGCACCCCAATGAGGAAGAGTAAATTCATGGGGTTTAGTAACGGCACACATAACGAATCGCTCAACTCCACTGCGCCTGCCACGCAGGGGGTTCTACCCCGTTTCCACGGACAATTACGAAACGCCTGAACACTCCAGGTCACGTCGAGCGATTCGCGCACAGGCGTCGGTGCAGCGCGGCTCAATTTAAGCGTTAGGCAGAAGAAATGAAATCTAAGCACCTCGGTCAAATAGTGGTGGCGCTAATAGGCGCTTTCGTTTTGTACACCATTTTCACTAGCGCTTTCCGTTCTGCGGTTGGAGGTCGGATGTGCCAAATCTCGGGTACCGCCAGCTTTGAATCGCCAAATGGTCAGCGCACCTTAACTCAGAAATTGGTGGCATGCTCAGAAGAGGAAGTGGTCAGTCAGCTCAGTGTGGTTCTGTCAGAAAACCCGGGAATCGCGCATACCTTTCTTGAAACAGCTGCAGAACATACCACTCCTGATGGTGTCAGCTTTGATCCTGTGGCCTTTGACATCAAGTGGGTCGGAAACAACGAAGTTAGAATTCAATACCCCCCAGGATTGGATATATATCGTTGGTTCAAAACGAATGAGCCCCATCCACCCGAAAAACTGGAATTTGATATCGAGGGGGTTTCAATAGTGTTGCTGCCAAATGGGGCCTAAGCTGAGATTCGAGTAGATCTATGTTCTAGCTGCACGCTGACTGCGTCAGCTGAAGGGAGTCATTTGGGGTCATCTATGCGTCCTACCGTATTTCGAATCACCGCGACTGGAGACCCACTCTGTGGACGAGTCGTTTGGGCGCCAGTCAAATCTATCTGGTTTAACTTTTGCGCTCTGGGATTCGTGTTTCTGGCACCAACGCAGACGACTCTTGGAGCGGTAATCCTGTTTTTGGGACTTACGTACGTGACATTGCTGCTTGGGCATTCTGTTGGTGCTCATAGGTACCTCATTCATCGCACCTACGATTGCCACAAATGGATGGCCTATGCGCTCGTCTACTTGGGGACTATTGTTGGTATGGCAGGCCCGAAAGGCTTAATTCGAGTTCACGACATCCGCGATTGGGCTCAGCGCGAGCGGGAATGTCACGACTTTTTCGCCCATCGGGCAAGTTTTTGGCGCGACGCATTCTGGCAACTAAATTGCAAATTTGAATTTGAAACACCGCCAGAACTGACTCTGGAGTCTAATGTCGATAAGGATGGCTTTTACTCTTTTCTAGAGCGGACATGGATTTTGCAACAGCTTCCCATCGCGGCCGTTCTCTATCTCTTGGGCGGCCTGCCTTGGGTTGTATGGGGAGTCCTTGGCCGCGTTGCGGTTAGCGTTGCTGGGCACTGGACCGTGACGTACTTCACCCATAATCCTGGCCCTGGTCGGTGGCGGGTACCTGACGCAGGTGTCCAGGCTTCAAATCTAGCTGGATTCGGTTTAGTAACTATGGGTGAATGTTGGCACAACAATCATCATGCTTTCCCTGAGTCTGCACGGATTGGCTTGGACGATCACGAATTCGACCCGGGCTGGCAAGTTATTAGACTCTTGGCGCACATAGGTTTAGCGTGGAACATTGGAATGCCCAGAGAAGAGTCTCGACGTAAGGATCTTACTAGTGCTGCCTAACGAAAAGGAATGTGCATGAAATATATCTACACCATTTTGTTGGGGCTTTTAGCGAGCGGCCATAGCGTTGCCGAGGATTTCATCAGCCAAGAATCTGCAGCAAATACGTACAACTATGTTTCGAGTTACGACATTGCGATCAACAGGCCGCCAAGTGTGGTGTGGGAAAATCTAGAAAATTTAAAATCCTGGATGTATGCCTTTGAGTTGTCTCACCACTCTGGAAACAAGGGCGAAGTTGGGGAGGTTCTCAGGTTATATCCGAATCAAACGTTCTATATTCAAGTCACTGGAAAGATAGAAAATAAGCTGCTAACTATAGTCAATCTTCCTTCATCGTTTAACGGAGAAAAATCCACCGGTGTTGGCGTTATTAGTTTGGTGCCCAACGGGTCAGAGACTCTTGTCCAGTTAACTATGAGCCGCAGGTATGAATGGGTTGGGGAAGGCGCAAATACAATGAAAGAAAAAAGAGAATCAAAAGAGTTTCAGAGCTCTACCGGTCAAATGTGGACTGGTTTTCTCAATAGGCTGAAAGAATTATCAGAAAAACCCCAATAAATGTCGTCAAGCACCAAATATTGCATTGCGCCGTTGGTGTAAGGGAGTCGCTCATTTTGCACAGGCTCCACAGCACAATATCTGCGCCTGCGACAGTCGCAAGCAAAAAGAATTAGTATTAAGTGAAGGTAAACCGGCTGTCTCGCTTTGCAGAGTTCCTAGTAAATGGTTTTAAACAAATTGCCAAAGGGGACGGTGCAGCTGATCGCAGGGGTGAGGTAATACAACTAGAGTGAGAAATGTTTGATTTCTTAAGAAGGCTTTTTTCGCCGAGCGCATCGGTATCTCCTGCAAGACAGGACAATTTCGACTATGAAAGTTTGGAGCTCCCTTTCCAAACGCAAATTGTCCATGGTTCTCAAGCGCTTGAAATGAGAGATCACGGAGATTCTGCAGAATCAAAGTCCGTGGTCATGGGGACTGGCGAGGAAGTATCACTGATAGTTGATCTCCTATCGGAATTTGATGGATCGACCCGAAAAATTCTCGACGATGCTGAAAGGTTCAATATCGACCAATGGATATCAAATCGGTTGCAAGGAGAGGATTGCAGTCGCCCGAATGATGGCGAATGGCCAGGTCATAAGGTGCCTCCGATTGAAATGGGATTGCACCTCGAACTCATTAGCGGTAGGCCCAAGGAAAAAGTAATCGTCGGTACCATACCAGTATCAAACAGTTGGGAGATTCCGGCGGTATTGCGCTATGGCGACTGGAATGATTGTCCATCACCACATATACACGTTGCGTTGCACAAACGTTGGAACCGAGATTACGGTTCTGAGATCATCGGAATCTCCGGAGACGTAATTCAATGTTCGGTTACACGCCGTCCTTCTACCGAGGATGAAGCGATGCAATTGGCTATGGAGCAATTCGTATACTGCACTGACAACGTTTTTCAAGGCTATTTGACTTTGAGACCTTACGCAGCTGCCCTGATGAATAGTGATTATTGGTACTTTTGGTGGGACTGAGGCCTAACCAGAGCATGGATATGACGGCGAAAACACTTGTAGAAGACCGGCTGCTCCTGATGCAAGGCGTTGTGCCTAATAATTAGATGGAAGAAAACCTAAAACTCGGAGTCTTTGCGTTACTAGCGCTCGCAGGTTTTTGTGCCGCGATAGTGACGATAGTTCTGCAGTTGGCTCCATTGAAAACACTAAAGGATCGCCGAAACCTATTGTTTCTTTCGGCGTCCCTAACGTGCATTTTTCTAGTCATCGGCGATCGATCAATTACATCCAGCCTGATTCTTGGTGTCGCCGTTTTGGTGCCCTTGTATCTGGACTACAGGAAGGCGAGGGATGCAGAAAGTGAGTAAGAAACTGTTGTTGGCCTTGGCTGTTGGGTATTGGAGCATTGTACGTAGCCGGCATAACATCTCCTTGCAGTTCGATACAGCCGCAAGCGGCCTCTACCCTGCTGGCTTAACTTAGGCCTTAGTGGCTTGAGTATCCAAAAACCAGAGGCGGTAGATGAATTTGCAGAGCAAGCAAGGATCTTCTGTTCTTGGGGTAGCGAAAATTCTTCAGGCGACTCGGCCATCGAGGCTTTAGCGGTAACGCTGGCGAATCTTATTGCTGCAGGTTTTCGCCTTGGATGGTCTGAGGGTATCCCTACTGACAAAGATAAACAGCTTGAAGTCCCAGAGTTTTTCCGCGAAGCCGCCTTGGCATTACCGTTTCGATACTATTCGGAAATCTTCAATACATTGGTGGTGCCGCCCGAAGATCCGGTAGTTGGTGATCTCATCGATGATATTCTAGATATATACTCTGATTTGATTCCCGGTTTAGAACAATACGATCAGGGCAACAAATCTATCGCTGCAGATCATTGGCGGTTTTGGTTGCATCATCACTGGGGTGAACATGCAACTTCAGCAACAAGAGCAATTTGGTCATTCCTGGCGAACAGAGATGGTGTGCCTGACACAGGTGGCCCCTGAAAAATTTTGCAGCTGATCAGCCGCCCCGATTGCCGAAGCTAATCGTTAGTGCTTCTTAGAATAAATTTCTAATGAACGAAACAAATCATGAAAATTAGCTGTTGGGTAAGCGTATTGGGGGCATTGTGCGTCAACGTGTTGTTCGTCTTGGTGATTTCCATTCCTAGTGGTTTTGGATCAAAGGGCTATATCATCTCGGTCGCAGACCTGGGTCTAGAACAGCAACGCAGGCAGCGAACCGTGCCCTTTGTTCGGGTAATTCGTAGCAGCCATTCCGGTCAATGCTGTTGGCCGAAAATGGTCTGGGAGATCGGCAATAGACAGCTTCAGCGTCATCGAATACGAAAGGCATTTAAAAAGGCGGTATCAGAAAAGGCACCCAAGAGATGAGGGTTTTGTGGGCCGAAACGCCATCAAATCGCTGAGTAGGACTGAGGTGCGTTCACCCGTCCGCGTCTCTATCTCTGTCCGCCCCGCACTTTGCATCGACTCCTGATTCGTCCGCTGGATAGGGCCGGTGCCAAACGCGAAATGAACGATTGACTTGAATGCTACAAGAATAAATATCTTCTGATGGTGAAGGGCAGAACTTAACCATTCGCTGCAGCAGGGCGGGGTCGTTAGTTGAAAAATTCAATGACATCTAAGAAGAAAGAAAAATGGAAGCTTGACCCTGCCGAAGTGGTAGTGCTTGCTGACTCAGGGTCTTCCGGTCGAAGAAAGCATGCTACGAAAGCTGGGCGAGCAACCTGCATTACTCACTCCTGCGTGAGGCTCGTTCATATCCCCACGGGCATTGAGGTCTCGGAGGAAATACCTCATGGTAACTATTCTCGAAACGAGATGAAGCTGCGCAAGCAGTCCTTGTCCGTGAAGTTGTTGCCAGTGTTGGAAAATGTTGTCGCGAAACACTTGAAGGTGTCCGGGAGATGAATGCAGGCATTACTAAGGTGTTTGTTGGGCGTGTCGTTGAGAATCGAATTGAGACTATTTGCAATATTTATACGCCGCACTATTCCCGTGAGCGTAGCTAAACGCGAATTACGCGTGCTGAGAGCTAAGCATGGACGCTAAATATCCCATACAAAAGAACGGCCAAACGCTACAGGTGTGATCCGCAGTTGATGCTGGGCGCGAGGTGGTCATGAAAAGCAATTACGAGATTCTTGAAGCAAGACGCCTTTCTTTCGATGGCTACGAACTAGACCTCCATAATGATTTTGATTTCAAGGGCTTTGATTATTCTGTCGCAGATCGAAGGCTTGTATTGACTTGGGTAGTCGCGAAGAACGCGAAGGGCGCTGAGGAAAATTCACGATCGGTTAGTCTCAAATTTTTTGAAGTCAGTGAATTTCGGTATATGCCTAGAAACGCCAATTATCCTTTCACGGAAGATACTTGTATCAGTCACTTTGGGTACTGGGTCGATGAGGATTGGTCGGATGGCGTGATTATTCCAGGGGCTGGGCTGTCTATTGAGCCTCATTGGCTCACTGCAATAGACTTCATGTCGGGAGCGGTATTGGCGGTAAAAGCAGAGGATGCCGTTGCGGAATTTGTGATCTAACAAAAACATGCAGTTGACGACCAAAATGCTAGGCGTTTGGCCCGCCGCTAATATTGATTTCTAATTTTTAGTTGCCGTTGCGATATCAGTTGGTGCGCTTGCCTCAACACCGCAGGCTGAAGAGTCTCGGAGTTATACGATTGTCATAGAGTCTGAAAAACTTGGCGAACGCTTTCGAGCGGCTCACGGAAAAGACGGTGAGCTGGAGCTGATTGAAGGTACAGCACCGCATAAGCTGCCGTTTGAGGCGACTATGTTCACCACATTGATCCAATCAGAATCTGGCGCAGAATTGTATGTTGACAAGAAAACAATCGCTATACTAGGTTGATATGCAATGTACTTCTATAGTTTTCCTAACCAAATCCAACGGTCAGACAAAGCTTCCGCTGAGTCTCCGCTATGCCGCAGAACGCGGTACTAGAATCCGATGACTGTCATTCAGTTTATCGAGACATCGGTCAGGGTAATTCTTAAATCCCTGAATGTCATAGTCGGCGTTATTGTAGGTTCAATTTTTGGCGCACTAGTTTCTATATTGCTGATCGCCTTTATCGGCTCGGGGTTTAGTTTCTCCGGCAATTGGTTATGGAGTCTTACTCCGGGAATGGTGCTTGGCGCTTACGCTGGCATCAAAGCGTGGCCCTTAATGCTAGGGCTTTGCCTTGGGGGTGATGGGGATGTTGGAGGCTGTGATTCTGATGTTGAGATTGGAAATTCTGAGGCTCCAGATCTTGAACAGGATACGGCTGGCCCAGAATCAGAGTCGGCAGACGAAAAAGAGGACAACGAAACGGGAGCTTGGTAGTTGGAGCGGTGTCAGTCTTACGGCAGTCATGCAGCTGACATGCTCAACAGCTGGGCGTATTGTCCGCTGCTTCTCCTGAGCGCTTTTTTATTGGGATGCACATCAAAGCCAGCAAGATGGGCCGTCTCGTTACAGGCCGATCTTCGGTGCAACATGTCGGTGGAGGAAATCGAGGAGGTTCAAGTCCGGAAATTGGCTGGTATATCTCTCCAGCGCGACTCTAGATTCGGAACACACGAAACCACACGGGATCTTTTTGGTACCTATGTGATATTTTGGATTGGCGAAGAGGGGTTAGAGAAGTCTCAGATACTGAAGGAGGTCATTTTCACAAAGGTAGCCGCTTCACCGAGAGTATATTTCTGCTCAGAACACCTTTAAGCTGAAGGCGTTTGGGAAAGAGACTAAAAACTAGGTGTAACAAAAATTGCTGTAACTGAGCATAGCGTTTGCTTGGAAGAAAAATCATGTATTAAACAATTGCTTTATGCCTCCTTTTTGATCCGTCATATATAAGAAATACACGCAACCATGAAAACACCTTACATTTGCGAGATCTGCGGTGGCGCAGTAGGGATGGCGAGCGTGAAAAGATCGCGACTTCTACAAATTATCCGTCGAAACGCTACTCGTTAAGCATTTTTTTCAATCAGGAGAACCTTTATGAAAATCACTCCATTACTCTTTCTATTGGTTTTGTTGGTGTCCTGTGCTGCCGCGGAAAAACCAAAATACTTGGTGAGCTTAACTATGCAGGTAAGCGGTGAGGAAGTGGCTTCGCCCAGTATGCTGGTCGAGGCAGGAAAACCTGCGTCCGTATCCGTCTCTGATCGTTTTGAGTGGGAGCTTGTTGCTTCTGAAAGAGGCGAAGCGATTTTTCTCGATACCGAATTTCGTTCTGAGGAGCGAAGCGTTGACTACGAAATTTCCGTAACACCTGGGGAAAAGGTGTCGTTACAAGTGGGCACGGGAACCATCACTCTAGTGGCAGAGCGGGTCGAGGGCGATGCCTAACCCATGCAGCTGATGGCTAAAACGCGAGGCTTTTCGTTCGCAGGCGGTGCTGGGTTTTAGGTCTTTAGATGCCCTCGAGTACAGCCAAAACTGTCATTGGCTTCGTGCGATCTTGGGTGATCAGGAGGATTCCTTTCACCAAAAAAAGCTCTGCCATCGAGGAGATCTACAACTACCATGAAGTTGCGGGTCTCTATCCAACGTCGGGGCAGCCGAGCAACAATGAATTAAAGCAGCTCTGTTCTGCTGGTTATGATGTGGTAATTAACTTAGCGCCAACGAGTTCATTGGAAAACTCCGTGATTGACGAGGCTGAAATACTTGCAGCCCATGGATCAAAATACGTTCATCTCCCCGTGGATTTTAAAAATCCCACAGACGAGGACTTCACGCAGTTCGTAGCGGTGTTGCGCGAACATAAGAATAGTAAAGTATGGGTGCATTGCGCGGCGAACATGCGCGTATCGGCGTTCAATTATCGTTATCGTGTTGACGTTCTCGGAGAAGATGAAGCGAACGCTAGGCAAGATCTTCACGAAATTTGGGAGCCGTTCGGCGTGTGGAAAAAATTTATTGAGCGCGCCGTCTAACTGAGTACTAGAGAATGAATAATGAAAGCACTTAGCTTTTTTCTACTTTTTTCGCTAGTCAGTATCTCGGCAATTGCCGAGCAAGCACCTTTAGAACTAGAGGGCTTTGCAGGCTACTGGGAATGGAGTAGAAATGATCCGCGTCAATATCCTAGACGGGCATATCGTGCTGGAGTTACGGGTCATGTGAGTGTTGTTTACACGATCAATCCCAAGGGCAAAATCGAGGATGTAGAAATCGTCGAATCACAGCCACAGGGGATGTTTGATAAAGCGACGCTTAGGGCTCTGAAAAAGGTTAGACTCAAACCCGCATCAAGCAATAAAAATCGTCAAGCCGTTCGGGTGCCGTTCACTATGCAATTCAAATTGAGCAGCGGGTCAAAAGACGGCAGTTGAACTTAATCTTTGTCGCCACCTCTAAATGACTCAAAGCACTCTTGCAACAACAGCGATTTTTTTCATTTTGTTGGTTGCCGTTGGTTCGTTGGTGGCGTCTGTGCTCTTGTTTGCTTCCGGACTACCTTGGGCTGCGCTATCGGCTCTCTTGGTGTTCTTGGCTATTGTTGTTTGGGTGTTTGGCCGTCCAACGGCGGCGCTAGAGAGGATTCTCAAATTTTTCGGAAGGTTGCAGCCATAGTGGTCGCCGTGGAAAGCCGCGGTTCGGGTACCAATAACACGTCATCCGAGCCAACCGCGGAACGCATACAGGCGCTTCGCGCTCAGGGGTTCCCATTGGCGGCGCAACCGAGTCACCATGAATAAGGTCATTCAATGCGTGGCGGGCCTATTAATTTCAATAAGTCAGGCTTTGGCTGTGAACATCCGAGGATGTGAGGATTTTTCTGAGTACAAAGAATTTTCGCTCAAAGTTGAGGCGGCAAAATCCTGCAAGAAAGATTCTGATTGTACAGTGCAGAAATTTAGAGGAATTGACTCAGGCTACGGCCCGGGCGTTGCCGTTTCGAAAACCGAAATAGACAAGCTCTTGATCGCCGATGAAAAGTTGCCCACATGCGCGTGGGGTCTGTGTGAATGCTTAATCATGGAGCTAGATAAGGTGGTTTGCGTGGATCAGCGGTGTGGCTTGAAGTTTAAGGGTTCACCACCTGAGCCGGAGCTCAAGCGAGCCGGCCTAACGGCAAGCCGCTGAGCCTAGTCGTAATGGGGGCATAGTCTAATGAGAAAATGGGGGCGAATAGGAACAATTCTTTTAGGCGCTCCTATATTGGTAATGCTCGTTCCGATGATTCGCATGGTCGCTTCTCACGCGGTTGCTGACTCCGAGGGAGGAATCTTCTTTCACGGAATGAGGGCAATACTATTGGTTATCGCCGCAGCGCCATTCGTATTTCTTGTTGCCGCAGTATGGAGCCGAGGGATCGCAGTGTCGCGTAGAGCGGGTATAGCCGTTGCTAGATGGGAGTCAATTGTTTCGAAGGCAGCGCTGTTTTTTTCAGCGGGGTCAATGATTGTGTTTCTGGATCTTTACAGAGGTTTGCTGCGTACGTGGCTTTCCTCCTAAAACTGCTGCAACTGACGTCGGCTTATTGACACGTCGTTTTCCCGCGCGGGCACTCTATTCCAGCCGTCATCCATAAAAAAGGGCCAACCACGAAAGCACCGTGTGGGTGACAGGTTTGTGTTGGCGCGTTAGTGATAGGCAGGCCTTGAGGAGGTCAAAACAAATCGTGGGAATATCCGCCGCCAAAACGTGAGGGTTTCGATGGTGGTTAAGCTAAGAAAGAGGGCATCATGCAAATCGAAGTGACCTTACGCTATACCGAACCTTTGGTGCGTCGCGCCATTTTTGAGTTTTGGAAGAGAACGGTTGGTTGGGGCTTTCCGGTTGCGTTAATGCTATGCGGGATTAGCATGGTTGTACTGTTAATGAGTGGCCATCGGTCTTGGTTTCTTGGTGTGATCGGTTCGGTTCTCGTGCTGGGGATCGGGCTCTGCGCCGCACTGTACGTCTCGCATTTTCGCCATTCGATGGCCAAGTTTCGCGCACTTAAAAATTCTGAGGCCTCGTTTACGTTGGATTCCGCGACGTTTACTCTGAGTTCCTCGGAAGGCAGCAGCACAATGCCTTGGAAGAGTGTGTCGGACGTGTGGAAGTTCGAAGAGTTTTGGTTGTTACTATTTTCCAAAGCGCAATTTGTAACGCTACCAATTGAATCAATATCCACCGAAGCGTTGAATTTCATTTCTGCTCAGGTGAATGAGTCGGGAGGTAAGGTTGATGTCTAAATTTGCGTTGCAGCGGTATCGTAAATAACACCCAGATCTATGCAGCCGAACTTACCTTTACAACGATGATTACCTCTGACAAAAAACCCATTTTTGAGTTAGTGCTGATCGTTTTGTCGATCATTGGTGCGGTATTTCTGTGGTATTTCATTTTCGTCGTAAAACACCGTCCAGACGGATTGGCTAGCCTATTGGTTGGAGTTGGGTCGATAGCCGGATTACTTTCCCTGCCCACGTTTATTATCAATATATTTAGAAGGACGTTTTGGCTGTGGTACGCCAGGGCTCCCGTGATATTGCTGTCCAGCGGTTTTTATATTTTTACTGCCTCCTACATCTGAGCCTTAGGTTGTCTAGCCTTGGGAGATCGCAGTCCTTGTCGCCGTCGCGTCAAGAGAATGGAAAATGATATTGGTCGTTCTCGATGCTGAAAAAGCCAAGGATGGGCTTTTCAACAGCCTATTAGTCAAATAGCCAGCCGGTAATGGAGTAACGCCCGCTGCGGGCGTAGCTGGCTACCTGGGAAACGAAATGATCTTGGGGAACCTGAAACAGGCACAGGCTATTGAAATGGGGTGCCAGTACCGCGCGGATTTCCCCATCGTCCACGAGATTCAATTGACCGCCCCAATCACATTGCCATGTCTTGGTGAAGTTCATCACATAGGCAAAACGGCGCTGCTTACCAGAGTAAGTGTCGTCATGGGTGCGCAGGAAATGGCCGGGTTGATACAAGCAGGCGTGGGCGTCCGCCCGTTGCAGCGATGGTCGCCCGGTCAGCTCCCGCCAGGCAGACATGCACTCCGTTGAGGCAAGCCAGTTGGCCCATGAGGCGCAAATCGGGTTGTCTGCGGGGACCACGTCCCGGCGTAAATAAGAAAAGGAAAACCCACTGCGAGACTGGCGGCGCAGGTTCTCACTTAAACGAGCACGTGCCGCCGGGTTTAGTGCCTTTAGTTCATCGGCGCTAACCGCCATGGGGCCATCCGGCCCGGTAATGGACAGATCCCATTGGGTTTGCTCGTTCAGTTCATCGGCTAACGGCGTGGCGCTGGCTGGATCGAGAAATGAATCGACTTGCACATAGCCCTGGCGATCTAACGTCTGAGCGATAGCAGCCCGGTCTAGGGCCGGGTTGATGCTGATCAAAATTGAAAATCGGCCACGATGGGGTCGTGATCGGAGCTGCGCAGTGGGTCCGGCTGATACAACCCCGCAGGTTTGTCACCCTCGTGGTAATCCAGCCAGGCGGGAAAGTCGGCGTTGATGTGCCAGTAACCGGCGCCTTTTAGCCGAGCAGAGAGCGTTCGTCCTGCCATTGCTTGGTCCAGGGAACCCGCGGCGCCGCGAAATATGTAGGAGTATTGAGGACTGCGCCTGGCGATGAGGGAACGATAGCCTTGATCGGCAAGGTAAAGGACAGGATCTTCCCGTGAGTAGGCGTTGAAATCGCCAATGAGTAAGGTGGAGGTTGGGGTCATGGTGTCGTCGGCTTCAACCCAGCGGGTCAATTCAGTCACCGCCTGGGTGCGGCTGGCATTCCAGCAACCCTGGCCATCGCGCTGGTCTGCGTTGGCGCCATCGGCTTTTCCACAGCCCTTAGATTTCAGGTGTAGCGCAATTGTGGTGAAGGTTTGGCCACTTTCCACATGGCGCAAAGTTTGTGCCAGCGCCGGGCGATTGAGAGAGGAAAACGGGCCGCGGGTGAGGGTGGTGGCGGGCTGAGTTTGTTCCACGGTATCGCTGGCATACAAAATACCCACGGCGATCTCGTCATCTCCTAGCGCACCGGCGGGTGTTTGTGAAATCTCGTAGTTGCGCCCACTGGCCGCATTCAGTGCGCGTTGCAGATCAGCCACTGCACTGTTAGATCCGCTGCCGTCATTTTCCAGTTCTGACAAGGCAATAACATCGGCATTCAGTGCCTTCAGCGCTGCTACTAGTTTGGCTAGCTGTCGCTCGTATTCGCTGGTTGAGCGGGCGCCGCGGGTGGTGGGAAATCCGCCGCCATCGCCATCGCCGTTAAACAGGTTGAGCAGATTGAATCCCACCACTCGTAAATTTCCACGTACCGGCGGCACCGTAGGAATCCGCCGCGGCTGGCTTGCGCGTGTTTCCGGAGGGCGGGTTAACTGCAGGCGATAACCCCGTCGATCATCTAGGACGCCGGTGAGATCGGTGACTGGTTGACCTATTGCGGGAAGGTTGCTGTCAGCGTCAGGCCACCAGCTGATTTGGCCACGGTAACGCTGGTCACTTAAATCATCGACGGTTAGGGATCGGCGCACATTAGCGACCCTGACCTGTTCAGCGATCTGCCCTGGCTGGGCAACCTCAGTGGGGGCGAAAAGGCGCTCTCCCGCAGCCACTACCGCCTCGCCATCACTGCCGATTCTTGTTACGTCGGAAAACTTCACCGTGCCGCTCAGCTCTACCCGCATGGCTTCCAGGCTTTCGATGTGACGGCCGCGCAGCGGTAGTTGGACTTTCTCAGCGTCAGGCAGCTCGACCGATCCACAGGCCTTATAGCCGTCGGTCTGGATGGTGGTTAAGCGGCGTTCATGCTCTGTGACGGTGCCCGATACCCGTACATGGGTGCCCGCTTTTTCGACAATATCGGTAGCGAACAACCCATCGGACGAGTTGGGGTTTCCATCACCGATTTGGCTTTGAATGAACGATCCCTCGATCTCGCCGTCACGATTTCGGTAATTGGCAGTGACTATGCCCTCAGTGACCACCGTTTGGCCACTCAGGGGGCTTTCAAAGTCAAACCCCTGAATTTGAGGGATGGGCGTATAGGTGTCCTCGCAGCTTCCCGTGTGCGAACTTTGGCAGGCACTGAGCGTTAGCGAGGCGAGGCCGATGAGGCCAATCGCCCGTATGGCGTTTATTGGAGTTGGTCGATCATCCATTGCACGGTGGCACTGACCTGCTCGTCACTAAGGTCCATTCGCCCGCCTCTGGCTGGCATTAAGCCTGCGGAGCCCTGAAAGCCTTCAATGGCGTGTTGAAGCACGGTATCCATACCCTGGGCCAGCCTTGGTTCCCAAGCGGCTTTTTCCAGTTTGGGTGAACCGGCAACGCCACTGGTATGGCAGGCGGAACACACATTGTTGTAAATCAGCGAGCCATCTGTGGAGCCATCGAAGGCCAGTTGCGGCACATCAGCTGCTGCTGCGGCCTGGGCTGCAGCCAGAGCAGCGGCACCGGTTTCGCCGGCATAAGCGCTGCCAATGGGGGCGATTCGCGCCTCTAGGGCCGCCAGTTTGTCCGGATTATTCGGTCTGGAGGTTTGTTTATTGAGCTGAATCGAGGCCAAGATGATCACCACAGTAAACACGGCCAACCCTGCAATCAGCAGGGCAAAGTTTTTCATAAAAGTTCGGTCTTGATCGCTCACCGCGAAGGCCTCTGGCGCTTAAAAATCCGCGTGATTATAACGGTCCCACTGCGCTCTGTCTCCCGTCAATTGTGTCGGGGTGATGCTGGCTGTGGCGGGTGCTTCACAGTAGACTTGCTGTCGAATCACAGAAGTGGTCGTGCCAGAGGGGCTGTGGCGACAGCGCTGAAGGCCAGCAACACTTGAGGGAATACATCATGATTGGAACCGTTCACCGACGGGACCAGCGACGCCTTCTGGGCGCAATGGTCCCGCTTTGGCCACAAGATTTACCCCCAAATCAGCGGGAGTTTGCCTGCGATGGCCCGTAACACCACCGATGCGCTAGTCATTGGGGCAGGCGCCGTGGGGCTGTCTTGCGCGTATTTTTTGAATCGCGCTGGTCTTAGTGTGCAAATTCTAGAGCGCAACAAGGTTGGCCAGGGTACCTCGCTAGGAAATTGTGGCCTCATCACGCCGTCCCACGCACAGCCACTGCCGGGCCCAGGGGTGCCGCTGAAGACCATTAAGTCCATGTTCAACGCCACCGGAAAACTGCATGTCAGACCTCGGTTGGATACGGAACTTGCGCGTTGGTTGTTGAGTTTCTGGCGAAACTGTAACCAAAAGCAGTTTGATCACATCTCCAAAGCGCGTTCTTCGTTGATGGACAGTTCCCGGGCGCTGACCGAGAAATTGGTACAGGGAGAAAAACTGGACTGCCAGTTCAATGACGGTGGCCTGATGGCGCTGGCCATCACGGAAGCCGGAGTGGAAGATCTTTATGCCATGGGTCGGGCGTTGAACCAGATCGGTGTGGATACCAGCGAGGTGGACGGCGAGGGCTTAAGAGAGGCCGAGCCTTCATTGCGTAAAAGTGTTCTGGGTGGTTTGTGGTTCCCCAACGATGCCTCGCTTAAACCCGATAAATTCACCGCCGAGCTGAATTGGGCTTGCCATAAACGCGGTGTGCAGCTGCAGGAAGACTGCGAAATTAAGGCACTGAACACCGAAGGCGGAAAAATGGTCTCCGCCTTTACCGATCGCGGCACCTTTGAAGCCAATCATTTCATTGTTGCTGCGGGGGTTTGGAGTCCCCAAGTGGTTAAATCTCTTGGGATGAATCTTCCCATTCAAGCAGGCATGGGCTATTCGCTGACCAGCGTTAAGCCGGACCCTTGTCCCTCGTTCCCGTTGCTGTTGCATGAAGCAGGCGTGGCGGTAACGCCCTTTGACGACATGTATCGTATCGGTGGGACGATGGAATTTGCCGGGCCAGATGCTGAACCCAATCCCAAACGATTTCTGGCCCTGATTGAGGGCGCTCAAGGTTATTTGAGTGATCCTCTCGGTGAAGGTGAGCCGGAAAAATGGCACGGTTATCGTCCAATGACTCCCGATGACCTGCCGCTGATTGGGGCGGCGCCGCAACTGCCTAATCTGCATTTTTCCTGTGGCCATAATATGATGGGTATGAGTATGGCGGTTGCCAGTGGCCGCCTCACCGCGGAGCTGGTCACTGGGCGTAAACCCCATATCGATCCGGCGCCGTTTCGCCCCGATCGATTCTCAGGGACCCACACAAACTGACTGTAAGAACCGAGATGCGCCAAACCTTTGTGTTGGCGCTACCGCTGATTATCGGTCAGCTCAGCAACGTGGGAATGAGCTTTGTCGACACCTTGATGGCCGGTCGGCTGTCCGCCGACGCGCTGGCTGCGGTGGCGATTGGCGGCACCCTGTGGAATTCCCTGACCCTGTTTCTGATTGGCACGCTAATGGCTGTGCCGGCCATTATTTCCCAGCTCGATGGTGCCGGTCGCCGCGGGCGAATGGGCAAAATGGTGCGCCAATCCCTTTGGCTAGCGCTGCTGATCGGCGTTGCCATTACCATTGTATTGCACCCTATGGCGCCGCTGCTGGGCGCGGTGGGATTAACCCCTACCGTGTTGTCCCAGGCTGTGGAGTACGTTCACGCGGTGAGCTGGGGTGCCCCGGCGATGGGAATCTACCTGGTGCTGCGCTATTTCAGTGATGGTTTAGGGCTGACTCGACTTACCATGTATATCGGGGTCGGGGGAATGTTGTTGAACATTCCAGCGGACTATGTGTTCATGTTCGGTGCGTTAGGTATCCCGGGTATGGGGGCTAGGGGCACGGGCTACGCCACTGCACTGGTACTCAGCTGTCAGGCGCTGGTGGTGATTTTCATTGTCTGGCGTGGGAAACAGTATGCCGCAGTGGGCGTGTTTTCCCGGTTTGAGCCGCCGCGCTGGCGGCGCATCTGGCAAATTTGTCGCGTGAGTTTGCCTGTGGGGGCGGCCATTTTTATTGAGTCTTTCATGTTTGTTGTGTCCACATTGCTGATGGGGACGTTTGGCACAATGGCGTTAGCTGGGCATCAGATCGCGCTGAATTTCTCCGCGTTGTTGTTTATGGTTCCGCTGGCATTGGGGATGGCCATTACCGTTCGTGTGGGCAATGCCATCGGTCGCGGCGATCAAGCCCTGGCCCGCCGGCGCGGCATCGCTGGGCTCACTTTGGTGTTAGGCACCCAGATGGTATCGGCAACCATCGTCTGGGTCTTCCCGAGTCAGATCACCGCCCTTTACACCCAAGACGTGCAGGTCACTGCCATCGCGGTATCGCTGTTGTTTTATTCTGCAATTTTCCAGCTGTCAGACGGTATTCAGGTGGCGGCAGCCGGCGCCCTGCGTGGCTTGAAGGACACAGCGATCCCCATGGTGATCATGATTGCTGCCTATTGGGTGGTCGGGATTCCATTGTGCTACTACCTGGGAGTGACATCAGGGCTGGCCGGCGCTGGGGTCTGGATTGGGCTAATTGCGGGGTTAAGTGTGGCTGCCCTGGCCCTGACGATCCGTTTTTTCAAGCTAACAAAATTGCCAGCAGGCAACGCGGTGACTTAAAGTTGCCCTACCCAGCCACTTTTGAGGTTATCCATGAAACTTGTCACCGCCATAATTAAGCCCTTCAAACTCGACGATGTGCGGGCCGCTTTGTCAGAAATCGGCGTGCAGGGTATGACAGTGACCGATGTTCAAGGTTTTGGTCGCCAGCGCGGCCACACCGAACTTTATCGGGGTGCAGAGTATGTGGTGGATTTTGTACCTAAGGTAAAAATTGAAATTGCGGTGGCCAACGACGTGGTGGAGCGGGTTGTCGATACCATCAAGACCTCTGCGGAAACTGGCAAGGTGGGTGACGGCAAAATTTTTGTTCTCGAGCTGGTACGAGCGGTAAGAATTCGGACTGGCGAATTGGACGAAGACGCTCTCTAACGGGTTTTGTCGGAATTAGTTCGGGCTGAGCAATCCTGCAATAGTTTTATCGGCCACCAAGCTATGGCGCGGGAAAAAATGCTGGGCCGGCGCTTTGAATAGGGCGTAAACCGTCTGTTCACCAACCACTCGTCGCCAGCCACGTAGATGCCAGCGCAGGCCAGTTTCATCCACCATCGTGAAATTCACCTCGATACCATCGACCAATGGCCTAGCGCCATCCAAGATCAATTTTCGCTGCGGCCCAATACCGCGAAATTCGCTCAGCGCATGCCACAGTGCCAAACGGGTGTTGGGGCAGGGCAACGCTAGGGTTTCACTGCCCGTAGGGGTGCGGTTGACGGTCCAAATATCCAGTCGAGAAATGGCGCTACGATCGGGGGTCAGGGTTAACTGACGTCCCGTTTGTAAGGCAATGCGCCAGTTTGGGTCTCTGGTGAACACCGTGGACCCAAACCGCGTTGTCTTACCTGTCAAAGGTGCACTTGTTGGCTGAAATGTCGCTTCAGCACAGGACCCAGAATGGCTGGGAAACCCCTGGGCCACGGATTGAGGCATCGCTAAGTGCAGCGGGCGCTCGGGGTTGTCGATGACGCCGGTGCGTTGGCGGACCATCCACTCCCAGCGGCGCACATCATCAGGTTTTAGCCAGGGTAACTCTCGCGCTAGAAACGCTTTGGCTCGGTCAATCTGATTGACTGCCAGCACCTGCTCCAAGGCAAATGTTTGCGCTTTGGCAATGGCAGGATTGAGGGCATCTGCTGACCTCGATTGGTTGAGGTCCGGCAAAGCGGCGAGCAAACGATGTGCCTCATTTTTGCGGGTGCGCAGCAGCAGCGCAGCGATAGAACTAACATCCCGTTCGGCCTCAATCATTCGTTCAAGCGCCATCCGGTCAGCCGCCTGCTCCCACTGTGCCCGCTCGCTGGCAGTGGGGTTTTCTAACTGTTGTTCCAGATGACCCAGGGCCAGATGGGCCACTTCATGGGCCAGCACAAACTCCCAATCAGAGGGGTGATCCAAATCCAGCGCAAGCCCTGAATTCACCAGAACTGCTCCATTAGGAAAGGCGCGGGCGTTGGGGGTTGGGTCATCAACGAAGATCACTGTGAACTGCGCTTGCGGGAACAGCTCTGCCACCTGGGTTTGGGCGAGAACGAGCACCTCAGGGGATGCCAAAACCTTGCCTTGGCGCTCAATGCCCTGCACCACCTGGTCGGCCAGCGTTGACATTGCTACTGCTGCGCCTGCCGGGATGTTGCTGTTTGCGTGAGCGCAGCCGATCCAAAAAATGCCTGTAGCAAGCCAACTGCGCCATCGCCCTGGCCTCATGGTGTTGAGCCGTTGAGGGACGCAATCAGTGGTCTGGACAGTGCTAGAACCTCTGGTTGCGTGATTGCGTCCTGGGCAGGTGGTCGAACCACCGCCAAACGCAGCAAGCGCCCGTCTGTGACCGACAACAGGCCGGCGGCCAACCAACCCGGTTGTTTGCCGCCAAGCCGGCCGGTGATCAGAATCAGTCGTTGGCATTGAGAGGGTAGCTGGTCTATCGGGCCCACAGCAAAGGGTGAAAGGTCTTTTTGTGGCCGATCCTTGAGCACGCTTGCTAGGTGGTTAAATAACGCCCGCTGGGACAGTTTTATGGTGCTCGGACCTGACTGGCATGATTGAGGTTGAGACACAAATAGTAAGTGGGAGAGTTCGTCGTTAATGCTCCCGCTTTCCCCGTCCGGCAGCTGAAGTGCACCAAATTTGCGCCAAAATTGGATATTGGCCTGGCCGGTGGCGGTTGGCGAAAGGGCCGCAGATTGGCCCATTACGGTGATGTTGCTTGAACAGCCGCAAACACTCAGGGCCAAGATTGACAGGATGATTGCGACGATTTGTCGACGGTGCATGTCTTACAGTATAAGTCGAATAACTTTGGAATCAGCCATGAAAGACACTTCGCAAAAAATCCCAGTGATGAAATTACTCACCACCACCTTGTTGCTTTGTGGCGTTGTTTTGGGCGCAGGATGCGCCACCGTTGGCCAGGACCAGAACCAGCGCGCCAGCACAGGTGCAGTGGCCACTAACACTCGCACCTATTGCGGCAGGGATATTCAACGGACCGGGCAAACGGACGTGGCCTCAGCGGTGCGAAGATCTGCCTCCTCCGCGCGGGAATGCTGAGCCTGGCTTGCAGTTCCCTTTGAGCTAACCCCCGAAGCGACGGTCGAAGTCGTCCATCCGCCGATCCCAATCCTTTAGATAGGGATCAGACTCAGTGGGTTTGCTCTGGTGGCTCAGGGCAAATGCACCGATCAGGTAACTGCCGATGGTCAGCAACGGCCAGATCATGGCGCAAACAACAGTGACAACCCTTAACCCAAAGCGGCTGAAGTTCAGCCGCTGGGAAAGCTCGGCGCAAACACCGCCTAGCCAAGCGCGTGGATGACGCTCACTCATGCAGTGGCTCCGTCATCAGCTTTAACGGCGGTTTGGCCGACCTTTTTTCGCAACGCCGCCAGTTCCGATTCGATGGCAGGGTCCTCAAGGGCCGGATCTATGGCGGGGCGCTGGGGAATGACATCGTAAGCCTCCACGCGAGCTTCCAGCTGGTCCATCTGGACCTCCAGGCGCTCAAATCGGGCCGATACATCTGCCAGCTTTCGGTCCGCCGGTGAGGTGTAGTGCAAGATGGTGGCAGGGGCTTGTTGTTGTCGCATAGACTGCTGGCGTTTTCGAGCCTCAGCCAGACGTTGTTCCAGCCGCTTAATGTCGCCATTGACCCTTTGCATGCCTTGCTGGGCCTGGGTGATAGCCAGTGCGCAGCGATCCGATTCTTCGGTTAGTTTCTGACGGGAAGTTAACGCTTCCCGTGCCAGTTCATCTCGGCCTTGGCTCACAGCCTGTTCAGCCCTTTCCGTCCATTGTTCACATTGGGTGGCCAAACCGTCCTTGCGGCGCTGAAAGCGCTTTTGTTCCCCCAGTAATTCAGCCCCTGCCGCCCGGGCTTCACGCAGAGCATCTTCCATTTCGCGCACTAGCGCGGCAAGCATCTTCTCCGGGTCCTCGGCGCGCTCTAACAGGGCGTTGACGTTTGCCGATACGACATGGCGAAATCTGGACATTGTGCTCATGGTGCTCATTCTCCTCAATGGTTGTTGGTATGAGGAAAGCTATTCAGGTTTCGTGCCAGAAACTCAAAGATCAAATAAAAAACTATAAAAACAGATAGATAGGGGTTTTTTTGGACTTTTGACAGAGTCGCTGAACTGGCATTGTTGGTAAATTACACCAGCCTTGCGGCGGGTTAGGCCAGGTCTATTCCTGGGGTATTCCTTGCGCGGATGACCAATGGTCGTTGGTACCTTTCCATGGCTGCGTCTAAACTGACCGATCCTATAACGATTGAGACCTCACTGATGGCCCAGGGCAATTTCATTACGCGATTTTTTGGCGGTATCTGGAAGCTGATCGATTTCAGCCGCCGGCTCGCCCATATCGTCTTTCTGGTGATCTTTTTCTCCATTATCGGCGTCGGCGTATTAGCCGTTGGCGAGAGCTCCGTGACGATGGTGCGTGACCAAACCACCTTGGTGCTAGCGCCTCAGGGAATCGTTGTGGAGGAATTCTCTAACGATGCAACCGAGCGCGCGATCAATCAGTTGATGGGTGAACAGTTGCCAGAGACCCGCATGCGGGATTTGCTCAAAGCGATCAGTATGGCGGCTGCCGACGATCGGATAAGTCGTATGTTGATTAGAACCGATTATCTTTGGGGTGTTGCGCCCTCCCAGCTGCAAGAGCTGAAAAGCGCGATCAACGCGTTTAAAGAGAGCGGAAAATCGATCCTGGCCTACGGTTATGGCATGTCCCAAGCCCAATACTATTTGGCGGCTCTTGCCGACGAGGTTTGGCTACACCCTGAAGGGTTAATCTTGTTGGAAGGCTTTGGGGTGTATCGCAACTACTACAAGGAAGGCTTGGATAAGCTGGCGGTGGACGTCCACCTGTTTAGGGTTGGTGAATACAAATCGGCGGCTGAGCCCTATATTCGCAATGACATGTCGGACTATTCTCGAGAGTCCAATATGTACTGGCTAGACAGTCTGTGGACCCAATATCTGGACGACGTCTCAGCTCAGCGGGATATGACGCCGACGAAACTGGCCCAGCATGTGGAAGGTTTTGCTGAGGATCTGCGCCAGGTCGGTGGGCGTGCCTCTGAAGCGGCATTGGCTGCCGGCCTGGTTGATCAGCTGGGCACCGAAGATGAGCTGCGAGCCTATCTGCTGGAAGATGGTGAGTACGACAGTGATCTGGACAGTTTTCGTCAATTGGACGCCGAGGTGTACCTGCAGGCTAACACCTCGTTTGATTTGCCTGGCGGCGATCAAATCGCTGTGGTGGTAGCCCAAGGGGCCATCATGGGTGGCCAACAATCACCAGGAACCGTTGGCGGTGAATCGACGGCCAAACTCATTCGCCGAGCGAGAGCCAACAAAGACACCAAAGCGTTGGTGTTGCGTGTTGATAGCCCCGGCGGCGGCGTGTTGCCGTCCGAACAAATCCGGCGGGAAATTGAACTGACCCGGGCATCGGGAATTCCGGTTGTGGTCTCGATGAGTTCTGTTGCTGCCTCCGGCGGATACTGGATATCCATGAGTGCCAATGAAATCTGGGCTAACCCAGCCACCATCACAGGCTCAATTGGTATTTTTGGTCTGCTCACCAGTTTTCCAAAAACCTTGGAAAAAGTGGGCGTCTACACTGACGGGGTGGGCACTACCTCCATGGCGGGGGCATTGCGCGCTGATCGGCCACTGCAGCCCCACGTCGCCGATATCATTCAGCAGATTATTGAAGATGGCTACGAGCGATTTATCGGCAAAGTCGCCCTTGCTCGAGATATGACGCCCGAAGCGGTGGATTTGATCGCTCGGGGCCGGGTATGGAGCGGCCAGCAAGCGCTGGATCGCGGGCTGATTGATTATCTGGGTGGTCTCAATGACGCTATTGCCTCGGCTGCGGACTTGGCGGGTATCAGCCAGTTCGAAACTCACTACATCGAACAGGAAGCGACCGCTTGGGAGCAGTTTTTGCTCGACATGACGGCAAAGCTGCCGACCTTTTCCATGTCACGGGGCACTACAATCGCCAGCATCCTGAATACGCCGGTGCCCACCGATGTGTCGTTACTGTTGCAAAGTGCTCGGGCTCAGCAGCCTGTCGGTATGTACGCCTACTGCTTTTGCACCTTGTAACTCCGCCGTGCCAGCAAGCCAGTCCTCGTGGAGGGCTGGCTAGAGCCCCAGGGAATCGGCCAGGCTCAAGATGCGTTGGGCTTTGTAGACAATGGGGTAGTCAATAAAATAACCGTCCAACTGGATAGACGCGGAACCGGCAGCCTCCGCTTCTTCGAACGCGGCGACCACGCTTCTAGCGTGAGCAATTTCGTCCGCTGACGGGCTGAAAATCTCGTTAGCCGGTGCCACTTGGTCTGGGTGAATACACAACTTGCCCTGGAACCCCATTTCCAAACCGTTGCGTGCGGATTGGGCAAACCGTTGGTGGTCGCGGATCTGCAACACCACGGTATCAATGGGTGGCTCTAAGTCAGCGGCCCTGGATTCCAGCACTAGCCGCGCTCGGGTATCGGCGAGGGATCGTTCATCGGCTTCCCAGCGCAGATTGAGGTCCAGATGCAGATCACCGCCGCCAAAGGACAATCGACGAACTCGGGTGCCGGAGCGGCAAATCTCACTCAATCGGGATACGCCTAAGCCGGTTTCGATGATGGGCATCAGGTCAATGCTTGCCGCAGGCAGATCGAGATTTCGTTCCAACTGACTCAGCATCCAATCCACTGCCACTAGCTGGGCGGCGGATTCGGTTTTGGGCAAAACAATGCCATCCAAGTTGCCACTTACGACAGCCAAAATATCGTCAAAACACCAGGGGGTTTCAAAGCTGTTTACCCTGACATAAGCGCGGCAGGATCGAGGCAAGGTCAAAGCATCCACCAGGGCTTGACGGGTTTCCACTTTGTGCTGGATTGCCACTGCATCTTCCAGATCCAAAATGACCGTGTCAGCGCCCGAGGTAAGGCTCTTTTCCACTTTACGGGGGTGATTGCCTGGGGCGAACAGATAGGTTCGACTTGGGGTATTGCCCGGGTGTGTCATTGACCAGTGCTCCAATCACGCTGCATGGTGAGTGAATACTTAAATCGCTCGCTGGGGTGTCGAACGATCGATACTTCGAATACCCGGTCGCGACCGTGATAGCGGCGCAAAATGTTCATGGTCGCCTCGCCCTGAGACAGGCCCAGGGCCTGGGCGTGGCGGGCGGACAACAGTTCGGCTGAGAGCTCAACTTCAACGCTTCGGATGTGCTCATCAAACACTTGCTCAATGACATCGTAAAGAGGCCTGGGGTCGGTGCCCACGTACTTCTCGGCGCTGCGGTAGCGGCGCAGCACATAAATGTCTGTCCAGCTCAACGCCAAACCGGTTTGTTTGTCCCGGCGGATGGCGCTGATGCAGCTCCAATGGGTTCGCGGCGGGATACCTAGTTCCACAGCGAGCGTGCGGTCCGCCACAAGATTCGTGGTTTCGACATGTTCAAGTAGGGTGTCTGCCGGGTATTGCAGTAGCTCGGAGACCGACTGCATTCGCTGCACATAACCCGGTTTGGCGACATCGGATGTGACCACCGTTCCAATGCCTTTGTGGCGGCCAATAAATCCGCCCTCTTCAAGCACCCGAAGTGCCTCGCGAATTGTGTGTCGGCTCACTTTAAACCGTTGACTGAGTTCGTGCTCCCCAGGCAGCTTATTGCCCACCGGAAAATTGCCTTTGGCGATAGATTCGCATATAGCATCGGCTATCTCACGATAGCGGGGAGACAGTTTTTTGGAGGGTTTAGCCATGTTGCTCCTTCCTTCAGGTGGCCGACAGGTTCCGGTTTTTTGTCCATTGTGTCAAAACCGGGTTGAGTGGGGTCTGGTCAATGGCAACCTAATGGAAATCGTTTCCTGATGTTTCGAATGTACGGACATTTTCTTGAATCTATAGCGCTCCTGCAGGCACACTGAGGACTATGAACTTACCCAATACATCTTATCCAGGAGAAGGGGAGTCAAACCCGCCTCCCCGGCGCATCACCCAACCGCTGGTTTCACCCAATGGGGAGTGCCATTTTGGCCTCGAAGCCAAAGGGATTGAGCTTTCCAGTGTTGCGATCAACGACCTTGAGTGGCTGCGGCAGGTATGGTCGGATTCGCCCCTGATGTTGGTTCGAGATCAACTGCTAAGCGAGTACTCGCTCATGGACTTCAGCCGCTTTTTCGGCGAGCTTGAGACCGTGGTGCGAACCGATATCCATTCCCGGCATAATCCGGAGGTGGCGCTGGTGTCCAATCTGTATCTGGAGGACGGCAGCAATATTGGTGGACTTGGGACTTACGAGTTGCGTTGGCACTCGGACCAGAGTTACCGCACTCGACCTGCGACAGGGGCCATATTTTTTGCCCTTGAGATTCCACCGGAAGGTGGCAACACGCGCTGGATCGATATGGTGCAGGCATGGAGCACCCTAGACGCCAAGACGCGGCGACTCCTAGAAGGATGTCATGGGCTGTTCGCCTATCAGATGTACGATACTGACATTACCGACGAACCTGGCAGTCAGCAAATTCGTGAACGCACACCGGATGCTCGCCACCCGATGGTCTTGACCCATCCAAGAAATGGCCAGAAAAGTCTGTATTTCGATCCCAGCCAAACCTACGCTATAGATGGATTGGATGACGATCAATCCGCTGACCTAATTGCTCATCTATCGGCCCACGTAGAGCAACCGGCGTTTATTCAGGAGCACCAATGGAAAATGGGTGATGTCATGTTTTGGGATAACTCCCGCCTGCTGCATTCTCGCAATGCCTTTGACCCCCTGCATCCGAGGCTGGCCAAAAGGACCACGGTGTTTCTCGACGCCGACTGGTTTCCGGTGCCTGCATGAGTGAGTCAAGTACAGGCCCTTTGGCCGGGATACGCGTGATAGAGGTAGGCCAGATTTTGGCTGGGCCATTTACCACCACGATGTTGGGCTATTTCGGCGCGGAGATCATTAAAATTGAAACCCCCGGTACCGGTGATCCTATCCGTGGCTGGCGTACGGTCAAAAATGGTACGTCGTTATGGTGGCATAGCCACGCTCGCAACAAAAAGTCGGTAACGGTCAACTTAAAAAGCGAAGCCGGTCAGCAAATTGTCCGCGACCTATGCCAGGGCGCGGATGTGTTGGTTGAGAATTTTCGCCCCGGTCAAATGGAGCGCTGGAACCTAGGGCCCGATGTCATTAAGTCGGTGAACCCGAATCTGATTTACACCCGCATCTCGGGATACGGCCAGACTGGCCCGTATGCCAGCCGGGCTGGGTTCGCCTCGGTCTGTGAGGGCTTTGGTGGGTTCCGATACGTTAACGGCATACCTGGTGAGCGTCCGGTGCGGCCCAATCTCAGCATCGGAGACACTTTAGCGGGAATCCATGCCGCGTTAGGTGTGTGCTTGGCCCTTATCGCCAAGCTGCGAGGAAATACTGAGGGTGGCCAGATTGTCGATGTGTCCATTTTTGAAAGTGTGTTCAATCTACTCGAAGGTGTTGTTCCTGAATACTCCGGTGCCGGCGAGATTCGTGAGCCGGCAGGGACCACCATTACCGGTATTGCCCCGTCCAACACCTACCGCTGTGGTGATGGAAAACTGATCGTGATTGGGGCCAACACCGAACCGATGTTCCAGCGCCTTATGCGGGCCATGGGGCGCGATGATTTGGCCGATGATACTGATCTTCACAGCAATGCCGGTCGTGTGGCTCAGCAACCAATGCTAGATGATGCCATTGAGGCTTGGACCCGCACCCTGACCATGGCCCAGGCCCTTGAAGCTCTGGAAAAGGCGTCGGTTGCCGGCGGCCCGATTTACAGCGTGGAAGACATGTTCAACGACCCCCAATACCAAGCTCGGGATCTGCTTGAGTCGGTCACGGTTGATGGGGAAAAATTGGTGATCCCCGCCATCGTGCCAAAACTCACCGAAACCCCTGGTGCAACACGCTGGACCGGTCCAACCCTGGGCGAGCACACCGATGAGGTTCTGCAAGACATACTGTCTATGGACGAACAAAAGCGCGCTGAATTACGTGACCAAGGTGTCATTTAACTGCGGCAACCTAACAACGAAAGAGCTTTGACGGCCCGCTGTTTCGACCAGCGGCCATAAAGCGCTTTAATCTCCGCCGCCCCCGCCCTCAACATGGGTTTTCCATCCACCGGACTCAATGGCGCCTGGCGCCGGGAAGACAGTGGTAGCGCGGTTAATTCGATGGCCACCTCACCGGCCAAAAACTGGTAAACCGCAAAGTTCTCGTGACGATCCCGGGACACTCGAAGACGCCGCTGGGTTTCATCAAAAGGTATCCCCTGTTCGCTGAGAAAAAGACCTACGGTTTCCGGTGAATCAGCAAATACGTGGAGCGTGACCGGGCTATTGCGATCGGCCGTGCCGGCCAACACGGGGCCAACCAGGCGGGCATGAAAGTCGGAGAAAAACTCCACTCCCTCAAGGGCAGCTGCGCGCAGTGTTTGCAGGTGCTGGTTGTGGTCAGCGCCGCCGAACAATGCCAAGTGACTATGAATGGCGGCTTCGATGTCGGTGTTGGATGGCAGCTTTCCGCGGCTGCTTAAACCCAATCGCTCCGCCGCTTTTAATTTGGCAGCGTGCAAATCCCGAACCGATTGTTCGACAACAATTCGGGCGGCCTCATTGGCGATCAGCTGACGCTGACGATCCAAACGTTTCGCCATTAGAAGATTCCGTAGGGGTCCTCGGTGGGGTTGCCGGTGGTGGTTTCCGTGTCCGTCTCCGCTTCAGGTAGTGTGCCCTGGCGGAAGTACTCGGTAATGCAACCGCTGCGTCGGGCGCTGCACAGTAAGCCGTTATCTGGATTAATTTGAGCCACCGCTACCCCGGCTGGAAGCGGTTCGGCAGCTTCGGGAACCCCCGCCAGCGCTTGACCCATAAAATCGATCCAGATCGGTAACGCCGCTTTGCCGCCGACTTCGCTTGAGCCTAGCCTTAGGAGTTGGTCAAATCCTACCCAAACAGTGGTCGCCAGCTCCGCGTTGTATCCTGAGAACCACGCATCTCGCTGGTCGTTGGTGGTTCCGGTCTTGCCGGCGAGATCATTTCTGCCCAAGGCCATTGCAGCCCGACCTGTGCCCCGACGCACGACATCGCGCAGCAGCGATTGAATCAGATAGTGAGTAGGGGGATGCAGGGCTTGGGGTGCCATTTGAAGGGCCTGGTTGGTGTCGTTGTCGGTG
>CAZLJY010000033.1:0-30688 GCA_964559945.1 uncultured Gammaproteobacteria bacterium
ACACTGCATTGCCGGCGATGGGGGCGATGCGCTGGCCAAAGCGCGGAAAATCCGTCTCACCGCCGTCAGTGACGGTATTGAGGTAGCTAAAGGTAGTGGCGACCCGCTGGCCTCGTTGGGCAATCTCCTGGCCGGCTTCTCCGGAATTTGGATCAATGAAATCAAAGTGTTCGCGGTATTGCTGGCCGGGTAGGTAACGAAGCATGGCAAAGGGTTCAGCATGAGAAAACGGTAAGCCAGACTGAATCGCTAGTTGTTCTTTCACTCGAGTAATCGCGATGTCCTCCTGGCCTGGATGGAAACTCCAACCAAAACTTGAGCGCGTATCGTCATGAACCGATTCACCGGTCACCGGATGCACCGTGTGGGACGGCATCAGGTCGGGCCGCGCGGTTTCCTGCAGATAGATGCAGGCCAGCGGGTGGATCAGTTGGGGAAATAAGCGCAATGAGAATTGCGGGTCGGGAATCTTCGGTTGTTGGATAGTTGGCGGCGAAAGGGATAGGTCAGGCAGGGACTGACACCATAGCTCATGATTCTCGTTCAGTGCTTCACTCGCAGGCTCAGTGGCCTTATCGCCGGTCAGTGTATGTTGCGCTTGTATGACCGCCGCTGCTCGCGATTCACCGGCTTTCGCCGCCCTTCTCAGCAATGGCATGCAACGTTTTTGATCGTTGGTTTCGGCGCAAATGAGGGCGTAATTGAGCAGTGCTGAAGCACATTCCTGACGCGCTGAGGCTGATAACAGCTGGGCCGCTGATTGGACATCTCTGGGTGTACCTTGGCCGCGGTAGTGCATACATGCCAATTCAAACTGGCCTTCGGCATCGCCGGCATCGGCAGCCTTGCGGAACGCTTCTAATGCTTCGCTGACACTGGCGCTGCGGCCAAGGCCGAATAACGACTGGCGCCCCAGTTCAACCTGGGCGCGGGAAAATCCTGATCGTGCCGCCTTGTTATACCAGCGACGGCTGCGACCGTAGTCCGATTCCTTAGCATAGTGCTTAGCTAGGCTGAATTGCTGCGCAGGATCGCCTGCATTTGCGCCCTGCCATAGGGTATCGAAATCGCTCAAGGTTAGGGTTTTTCCATCGCCGCGGTCCCCGTGGCATGCCCACGGTCGGCGCTGCCAGTGGTATCTCTGGCGTCGTTGATCCAGGCATTGAATGCAACCACAATACGTTCACCCTGACCGGTGAACGGCGCCACGTCGTGCATCAAAAAGGACGGAAAAATGACCAACTGGCCGGCCTTGGCGGGAAAGGTCAACACGCCCGGGGCGTAGGGTTCAACCCAGGTGTTGTTGCCCGCATCCATATACATATTGATGGAATTTCGTGGATCGTGAAAACGCAGGTTTCCGCTGTCAGGATTGTCCGGGTCGGGCGTTCCAGGGTCCACGCAATAAACCCCAGACCAAGAAGCCATCGGGTGGTTATGACTACCCATATAACCACCAGTTCGTGTGATGTGGAACCAGGCATGATTAAAAATTTTCAGGGTGCTCAGGTCAGTATTGCCGTTGACTTGATTCAGTACCTTGCCCAGAGCACCAAAACAAAATTGCTTAAGCTGGGCAATACAGGGTTGGGGCCAGGAAAATAGCGTGAAGACGCTTTCGAAGGTGTTGACCTTTAGTGTGGGTACGGGAAATTTCTCGGTAAATGCATCACCTTGACTTTCGCAGTCCAGAAACAGCCTACGGAGATCGGTGTTCATCCCCTCGCAGTCTGGCAGTTGGTTGACGAGAAAGGGGCAAGAAAATGCGGGGTATACGTCAGCGCTCATGGCCGCATGGTCACCAGCATCCGGGGAAATTGCAAGAGTTTTGCAGGCTTAATGGCACCATTGCTTGTTGCCTGACCCAGTGAATGGGGTGATCTGGCGGAAATTCAGAGGTCTTGTCGGTACCTGACATAGGGCACGCGACCGAAGAAGTTCTCCAGTTCAGCGTCACTCAAACCGTTGCTTGCTGGCGCTGGGTTATTGAGCACATTGCGTGCTCCCACACTAAGGCTGGCATTCCAGGGTGTTCGCCAGGCAAAGCTGACGTCAAAGGAAGTCCAGCCTGGCTCCGTATCACCGCCATTGATGACATTAAGGTAGCGGCTGGTGAGATCGCCGCGAAATGTGCCTTTCTGCCAGCCAACGCCAAAGGCAGCTGCATTAAGCGGCGTTTGTTCGGGTGATGTGCCTAAGGAGTAGTTGAAGTCGGCTAAGCGAGACACCTGAAGGCCCAGCTCCAGGTCGCCCCAGGTACCCGCGTTAATGTCACAGGTAAGACTAATATCCACCGCTTCAGCGCTGCCAAGATTTAACCCTATGCCATTGGCATTAAACCAGTTTGGGCGTATGCCAGAGGGCAACACCTTGGTTTGGTTGATGTAGTCAACGTTAAGATTGAGTCCTCGCCCGACCTGCCAGCTTGCGCCCAAGGCGTAAGCCTGCAGCGATGACTCTTCGGCGCTGACTGCTGCAGCGGGTGCACAATTGCCACTGTCTGCACAGATCAGCAAACGACTGCCATCGGCCTCCTGGTAGCCGGCCCTTAGTGCAAGGCTATCCAGAGGGCGCCAAATTCCCTGAGTTTGTGCAACACCCCCGATTTGTGGATTCGGTATCGCCATTTTTAACTGAAGATTTTTGCTGACGGCGATATCGAGTGGGCCTAACGCGTTAGGCTGGGGCGCAGGGGCAAGTCGGTAAATGGTTGGCAGTCCAGGCTCCGGGGTGTGGAACAGCCAGGACTGAGCCGTCAGTGGGTCTGAGGGCGCAACAATAATGGGACCAACGCCGCTTATACCTCCAGGGGCGCTTTCCTGTGCTTCGATGGTACCGAATGCCAACGCCAAAACGCCCACACCCACGAGGCGAGTGAGTTTACGCATCATCCGATTGTTACTGGTCAGCAACATCACCGCAGTAGCCTTAAATTCCTTTCTTCTTCAAATCATTGGGCCGTTTCTCGCCTCAAAAGTTCCCATTACAACCACCCGGTGCACATTTGCAGGCGAAGGCTGCGCTGGAAATAAAAGAGCTCCCATGCGAGTAAGACGGTCTTCTACACGCTTATGTTAGCAAATTAGCGGCCTGAGGGCACCGAAAACCCGTGGCTTTAGTCGCTGATCTTGCGCCGTTGGTCCCAATCGAGCGCAGTGATCAAGGGCTGCTTTCCACCCTGGGCGATTTACAGGTTATCGGACCAACTGACCCATACTTAAGGTCAATGGATGAAATTGCCTGTAACCAATCACCACTGTGCTGCGTCTAACAGGACAGAAGCGGCGGCAAAGGCGTCGCCAGCACTTCCATTTAGATGTCGGGGAAAGAGTTGATGAGCATCAAAACAACGCTAGCATTGGTCGGCCGGGCAGCGGCGGTCGCAACGCTGACCGTAGGAACCTTGGCCGCCGGCCTCACGGTGACAACCTATACCGTGGCCAAAGCCAACGAAATGATGTTTGATAAGCCGGTCACCAAGCTTGAGGCGAAACAGTCAGTCTGCGTCTGAAGGGTTGCCGTTGCGCGCCGGCTTTGGCCCAATCTGCCTGGATAAACGGTTTGGGGTTATCGGCGTCCGTCAAACGGCCCAGTGTTAACTGTTTTGCGCATAAAGCATGCGCAGATCCACTGGATCAAAGGTGTATTGCTCATTACAAAACTCACAGTCCACAGTGACCACCTCGTTGCCAGCAACATCGTCTTTTAAAGCGTCCTCACCCATTGCGGTTAGTACATCAGCGACTCTTTGACGGGAGCATGGGCAATCAAAGCTCAATCCTTTGAGGGGTTCCCAGTTCACAATCTCTTCAGCAAACAATCGATCGGCCAGCGCCCTGGCGTTTAAACCCAACAGCTCCTCGGCTGTCACGGTTCCTGCCAATTGGGTGATTCGGTTCCAGCCATCGGGGTCCTGGGCTGAGCGTTCCGGCAGGCGTTGTACAATCAAACCTGCGGCTCGATCGTTGTTGGCGCTGAGCCATAATTGAGTGTCCAGTTGCTCAGAATGGGTAAAGTACCCGGTGAGTGCGTCAGCCAGTGAATTCCCGGCTATTTCTACGATCCCTTGGTAGCGTTCCTGGCGCGCGTTTTCGATCGTGATTGTCAGAACGCTGGTTTGACTCATGTCGGCCAAAGACCAGTGATTATTAAGGTCCGGACTCACGCTTAGCACGCCGCGTTGGGTGCCGGCGCTAGTGCACTCAGCCATGAGCAGTTTTAGGCGAGTGTCGCCCTGCAGCTGCACACTAATGCGTCCATCAACCTTAATTCTGCTGGCCATCAGTGCGGTGGCCGCCAGGGCTTCACCCAATAGTTGTTCTGCCGGTGGCGGGGCTAGGTTGCGTAACCGGATGGCCTGCCAAGTCTCGTCCAAGCTGACGAAGGCGCCGCGCACAGCCAGGCCATACATGGCAAAGCGCTGCAATCCGTCACGCTGTTGCTGGGTCATCGAAACTGCCAGGGTCGCCCCGGTGTTGGGCTGAGCCAGCTGGACTCTTTAACCTCAAACCGGTCCCCGTCGCTGTGAAAGACACTGCCGGAAATGCTCAGAGCAAGCTGGCTGCGCTTACGGTCATTTAACGGTTCCAGGGCCTTGATGATCACCGCAGGTAACGACCCTTCGGTGCTGAGTAATTCCTCACCTAAGGCCGGCAAAAGGCCATTGAAGTCCGGTGATATCAGTGGAAAATCGGCGCCGTCTACGGTCACGGTCAGTTCAATTCGATCAATCTGAATCTGGCGGGCCGCAGGGTTGCTTAATCTCAGATCTAGGATGAAGCGAGACTGGTCTTGGATCGCAAGAGATACCAGTTTGACCCGCGGTGGCTCAAGCTTAGGCGGGCGCGAACCACAGGCGCTGATGAGCAGGCTGATGGTGGTGATGAGGATGATCAGCATCCATTGCTGAGAGCTATTGGTGGGGGTTTTTTCCGACATCATTGTTCCGGCTTACTTTGGTTTGGTCCATGATAGGTCTAACGGGGTTGATTGATCCATATCGAACACCAATGCAGCGATGATTTGACCGCAGTTAGGAACGCCAATAACGCGGGTCAAAGTGATCGGAAAGCACATCGGTCAACACATTGAGGGCGGCGACTAAAACCACCAATGAGCCTGAGGCTACCACGAAATTTGCAAAATGACCGGCAAGAATATCCTGGCTGGATTCAGCGATCATGCGACCCCAGCTGACACTCTGGCCATCACCCAAACCGAGAAAGCTCAGTACAACTTCAGATTTCACCGCCGCAATGAAAATGATGGTCGCCTGAATTAGCAGCAGGTGGCGGATGTTTGGGGCGACGTGTCGATACAAAATGATGGCCAAGGGTACCCCTTGGGTCCGAGCGGATACGACGTAGCCCGTTTCTCGGATTTTCAGGGTTTCAGCGCGGATGTAGCGGGCTGTTGAAGTCCAAAATGCCAGTGTCAGGGCTGCAACCACGGTACCTGGCGCACCCTGTGCTGCGTAAGCCAGAGCGCCCACCAGCAGGTAAAAGGGGATCGCATCAATAACCGCTATGAGCCATGAAACCAACAAATCTGGCCAGCGCCCCGGAAAGTACCCCGCCAACATTCCCAGTGCACCGCCGATCGTTGAGGTCAGCAGGGCCACCAGCATGCCGGTCTTAAAGGCTGTTGCCGCACCAGCGGCAGCTCTGGCGGCAATGTCCTGACCAATAGCGTTAGTGCCCAGCCAATGGTGCAAGGATGCGGGCAGGTGGCTTTGGGCATTGGTTAAGGTGGCGCGATCGCCCCATAGGCCGATCCAATGGGAAAGGGCAAGTAGGGTAAATCCAGCGAGTCCTGCAATGGCTCCGTAGGTAAGTAGGGATGTCATTCGCCGGCGCTGGCGGGCGGAGCCAACCCATGGGTCTGCGCTGTGATTGGCTGCTGAGATCATTCCAATGTGAGCCGTGGATCAACCCGGCGGTACAGCCGGTCAGTGCCAACCATCACCAGCACCATGAGAAGCGAACTTAAGCCCAATACGGCCTTGAGTACCGGTTGATCGCCATTGGTGATGGCGTCGAAAGTGACTTTGCCGGCACCGGGAATGCCAAAATAACTTTCCAGTAAAAGGCTGCCGCCCACAACCAGCGAAGGAATGGAGTACATAACGCGAGTAGAAATGGGCAAAAGGGCGTTGGGGATCACCGCCACGAGCATTGTTCGCCATCGCGAGTAACCCAACATCTGGCAGGTTTTTACGTGTTCCCGAGACATTTCTTCCACTAATACCGCGCGATAAAAGCGCACGTTGTAGCCTGTGCTGACAAACACGATGGTGAAAGTGGGAACTGCTACAAAACTTAGCCATTGAGAAATGCTGGCGGTGGACCAGCCTCGAGCCGGAAACCAGGAAAGGCCATACCGCGAGGCAAAAGCAATCTGTGCGGTCATCATAACCACCACAAAGCTGACGCTCATTGCCAGCACTGCGCTACTGGCAATCAGTCGGTCCGGCCAATGATTTCGGTGGCTTGCGGCAATCCCTGCCAGAAATAGGGCTAACAGGTGACCCAAAATAAAACCGGGTAATACCAACGCGATGGAGTTGGGTATTGTTCTGGCAAGCAGGCGGGTGATGGGTTCACCGGTGCTGTCAGAGCGGCCTAAATCTAAGGTCAGCAGGTCGCTCAGGTAATGCCCATATTGGATAATCCATGGTCTGCCGTCATGCAATTGCTCACGAATGACAGCCACTTCCTGCGCGGTGGGGTTTCGGCCAGCCAGCTCCAACGCTCGATCTGGTCCAAATTTGACCAGCAACGTGAAGCCCAGCGCGGTGACCCCAAGCATCACTGGAATGACCCGCAAAAATAGTGTCCGAAGCATGATTGGCAGTCACCGTACCGCTGGTCTTCGGAGCTCGCAAGCATTGATCCGTGGTTTGCCCCCATGACAACCATTCCACAGGACATTGAACATGTTCAGCACTTCAAAATGCTGCTCAATTAAGGCATCATTAAAGGTTCGCTAAGCAAAAAAACTTATGATCGAAACCATACAACTACCTCCAAAAGACGCCTGCGGATTTGGCCTAATTGCTCAGGTTGATGGCACCCCCAGTCATTGGATCGTCCAAACCGCGCTAAGCGCCTTGGCCTGCCTCACCCATCGGGGAGCGGTTGCCTCCGATGGCCTTTCTGGCGATGGTTGTGGTGTCTTAATGCAGTTCCCGAAGAAGTTTCTGGCCAGAGTTGGGGCCGAGGCGGGGCTGCGGCTGAGCGATAATTTCGCCGCCGGGATGGTGTTTATGCATCCTGAGGAACATATTCGTCAGCGCAGCAAAAAGCTGCTGGAAGATGCGTTAGCACAGGTTTCCTTGAGTATTGCCGGCTGGCGCGAGGTGCCCATTGATGAGACGGCCATTGGTCCCCAGGCCCAACGCTGTCTTCCCCGCATTGAACAAGTGTTTATCAATGCACCCCCTGGCTGGAACGAACACGACCTTGAACGTCAGCTTTTTGTCGCGCGTCATCGGGCCGGTGAGGCTAACTTGCGTTTTCCAGACCCGGATTCCTTTTGGTATGTGGCCAGCTTGTCAAACCTGGTCATGGTGTACAAAGGGCTGATCTGCCCGGATGGGCTGGCGCATTTTTATCCAGACTTAAAAGACCCTGGGCTGGAATCGGCCATTTGTCTATTCCATCAGCGCTTTTCCACCAATACCTTACCCAATTGGAAATACGCGCAGCCTTTCAGATTCTTAGCCCATAACGGTGAAATTAACAGTATTGCGGCGAACCGCAGCTGGGCTTCAACCCGCGCGGCCAAGCTACAAACGCCCCTGTTACCAGCCCTTGAAAGTTTTGAGTTTTTGGTCAATCAGACCGGTTCTGATTCCTCTTCCCTGGACAACATGCTAGAGGTATTACTCGCTGGCGGCATGGATGTATTTCGGGCTATGCGCCTGCTGATGCCACCGGCCTGGGAAAACCGGGTTGATATGGACCCGGATTTGCGGGCGTTTTTTGAATTTAACTCCACCCATATGGAGCCATGGGACGGGCCGGCCGGAATTGTCATGAGCAATGGCCGGGTAGCGACCTGTGCGCTGGACCGCAACGGGCTGCGACCTGCGCGGTATGTACTGACCCGGAATGGCGTTCTTACTGTCGCCTCGGAGGTGGGTGTTTGGGACTACCAGCCCGAAGACGTGCTGGAAAAAGGCCGATTGGGCCCAGGAGAAATGCTGGCCGTGGATGTGGAGGAAGGGCGCGTTTGGAAGCCTTCAGCCATTGACGACAATCTGAAGTCTCGTCATCCCTATGGGGAATGGCTGACCGAAAACGTTATTGAAATTAATAATAACGACGAGCAGGAAATGGCGGCGGCCGACCGTTTCATGAAAACGGACTTTGAACGGCTTCCGACCTTTGAGAAGTTGTTTAACCTGACGGTGGAAGAAAAGAATTTCATCATCCGACCGCTAGCGGAGAATTCTGCTGAAGCGGTGGGTTCCATGGGCGACGATACGCCTATTGCGGTGTTATCCCGCCAGATTCGCAGCGTTTACGACTATTTCCGCCAACAGTTCGCTCAGGTTACCAACCCACCCATTGATCCGTTAAGGGAAGCCAGCGCCATGTCGCTGCAAACCAGCATTGGCCGGGATCACAATGTCTTTCATGAAACCACCACCCACGCTCACCGAGCCCATCTGCCATGGCCGGTGTTGAACTACGTCAAATATCAGCAGTTGTTGGAGTTGGATCAGGAATATTTTCAAAACCGTCGATTGTCGCTCAACGTAGACCGGGAGGCGCCCTGGGATTCGGCTATTCGACGGCTCTGTGATCAGGCGGTGGAAGCGGTTCGCGATGGTGTGGTGGTGTTGGTCTTATCGGACCGAGATATTGACCCACGGCGGCTGCCTTTGCCGGCACCTCTGGCCGTCGGTGCCGTGCACCAAGCGTTGGTTAATGCGCGACTGCGTTGTGACTGCGCCATCGTGGTGGAAACTGGCAGTGCCCGAGATCCTCATCATTTTGCGGTGCTCATTGGCCTAGGTGCAACGGCAATCTATCCTTATCTGGCATACCAGGTACTTAACGAGCTGCATTCAGAGGGGCGCCTGGAAGGCGATCCGCTGCAGCTGCGCAAGGCTTATCGACGGGGAGTGCGCAAAGGGCTGCTGAAAATTCTCAGCAAGATGGGCATTTCGACAGTGGCCAGTTATCGCGGTGCTCAATTGTTTGAGGCGGTGGGACTAGACAAAGGCCTGGTGGATCTATGTTGTCCCGGCGCGCCTAGCCGTATCGCAGGGGCCCGATTTGAAGACCTGAAAGCCGATCAGGAATTGTTGTCTGCATCAGCCTGGTCTAGGGCCAGACCCCGACGAGGGGGGTTATTGCGCTATGTTCACGGTGCAGAATTTCACGCCTATAACCCCGATGTTGTCACTACGCTCCATCAGGCAGTGGCATCGGGTAAAGCGGAAGACTTTAAAGCCTATAGTAAAATCATCAATCAACGACCGATTGCGGCGCTGCGAGATTTGCTGGAACTACGGCCCCAAGCCGAACCCTGCGAATTAGATCAGGTCGAGGGGCTGGATAACATACTGCGCCGCTTTGACTCTGCTGCCATGTCTATTGGCGCACTGTCCCCAGAGGCTCACGAAACCTTGGCTCGGGCAATGAACCGATTGGGTGGGCGATCAAACTCCGGCGAGGGTGGCGAAGATCCCCAGCGCTATGGTGGTGATCGCCGTTCCCGAATCAAGCAGGTTGCCTCAGGTCGTTTTGGCGTGACTGCCCCTTACCTCATTGACGCCGATGTGCTTCAAATTAAAGTTGCCCAAGGTGCTAAGCCAGGAGAAGGCGGTCAGTTGCCTGGTAACAAGGTGACTCCGGAAATCGCCGCGCTGCGGTATTCAAAGCCTGGTGTGACCTTGATTTCGCCACCGCCACATCACGATATTTATTCCATTGAAGACTTGGCGCAGCTAATTTTCGATCTCAAGCAGGTCAACCCTCGCGCGCTGGTATCCGTGAAGCTGGTGTCCTCACCTGGGGTGGGCACCATTGCCGTGGGTGTCGCCAAAGCTTATGCCGACCTCATTACTATCGCAGGCCATGATGGCGGCACCGGGGCCAGCCCGCTGACCTCGTTGAAATACGCGGGTATCCCCTGGGAAATTGGCCTGGCTGAAGCCCATGAAGCGCTGGTCAGCAATGACCTAAGACATAAAGTCAGGTTGCAGGTAGATGGCGGATTAAAAACGGGCTTGGATGTGGTGAAGGCTGCCATGCTGGGCGCTGAAAGTTTTGGTTTCGGCACCGCACCGATGATTGCTATGGGTTGCAAATATCTGCGGATCTGCCACCTCAACAACTGCGCAACCGGTGTGGCAACTCAGGACAGTGTGCTAAGGGCCAAACACTTTGACGGCGATGTGGAAAAGGTTACCCGTTATTTTAATTTCGTTGCCCAAGAAGTGCGCGATGAGCTTGCTCGAATGGGATTCCAACGTCTGCAGGATATTATCGGGCGCAGCGATCTTTTTGTGCAGCGTCAGGGCGATACCCAGCGCCAGCGCCAGGTAGATCTTGGTGGTGTTTTGCGCGCCGCCCAGGCCCGCAACAAATATCCACCCTATTGCGTAGAAGACAGCAACCCGCCTCACGATAAGGGTGTGATTAATCAACAGGTGCTGGCACTGGCCAGTGGCAATGGCGGGGCCAAAACTCAGCATGGCCCCATTCGCGTGCGTAACTACGATCGCTCCATCGGTGCAAGCCTGGCGGGCTGGATTGCCGCCGATGCCAGTCGTCAGAAAAATCAGTATCGATTTGCCTTTGAAGGGTCAGCGGGTCAGACCTTTGGTGCGTGGTCTATGCCTGGGATGGATTTTGAGCTACTGGGTGATGCTAACGACTACGTGGGCAAAGGCATGCACGGCGGGCGAATCGTAATTAAGCCACCAGTGACCCCGGATTTATCGGCCCGGCGCTCAACCATCGTTGGCAACACCTGTTTATACGGCGCCACCGGTGGCGAGCTGTTTGCCGCAGGCCAGGCTGGGGAGCGCTTTGGCGTTCGCAACTCCGGCGCCGTGGCTGTGATCGAAGGCATAGGTCACCACGGCTGTGAATACATGACCGGCGGCACCATCGTGGTGCTGGGTCGTGTTGGGCCAAACTTTGCCGCCGGCATGACCGGTGGTCGCGCCTACGTGCTAGACCGGGACGATCGGCTAGAACATAACCTCAATCCAGAATTCGTTGATGCAGTGAGCCTTGATGGGGCCAATGCGGAGATTTTGCAGGGTGAGCTTAGACGTCTGATCCAACGCCACATCGATTTGACCCAAAGTGCGTGGGGCCAGCGGATTCTCGATCACTTTGACCAGTATTTGTTGGCATTTAAGGTGGTTGAACCCCGCAGCAACGTGGGTCAATCCAAACAACCCCCGGCAGTTCCGGTCCGATTGGTGAAAGGCTGATGAGCGATAAAAATTTTACGTTTCTCAATGTAGATCGATCGGGGCCAGATGTTCTGCCGGTGAAAATTCGACAGGCTGAGTTCCGAGAAATTTACCAGCCCTTTGATCCAGCGGCTGCCAGTGAACAGTCCACCCGTTGTTTGGACTGCGGCAATCCCTATTGCGAGTGGAAATGCCCGGTGCATAACTACATTCCCGATTGGTTAGCGTTGGTCTCGGAAGGCCGCATTGAGGAAGCCGCTGAACTGGCTCACGAAACCAACAGCCTGCCGGAGATGTGCGGCAGGATATGCCCCCAGGACCGGCTTTGTGAAGGTGCATGCACCCTCAACACGGGTTTTGGCGCCGTGACGATTGGAGCGGTAGAAAAATACTTGGTCGACACTGCGTTTGAACGGGGATGGCGACCGGACTTGAGCCACGTCAGGCCAACCAATTTCAGTGTTGGCATTGTTGGAGCTGGTCCTGCGGGTATGGCCTGTGCTGATGTGTTGGTGCGCAATGGCGTTGCAGCCACCGTCTACGACCGCTATCCGGAAGTGGGCGGCCTGCTGAGTTTCGGCATCCCAGAGTTCAAGCTAGAACTGGGTGTAGTGCGCCGTCGCAGGGAAGTCTTTGAGGGTATGGGTATTAAGTTTCAGGTTAATACCAACGTGGGAGAAGATGTTAGTGCGGACGAGCTTATGAACCGCCATGACGCACTGTTTCTGGGCATGGGTACCTATAACGCGGTCAGCGGCAACCTACCCGGTGCTGACGCAGAGGGTGTAGTGCCAGCGTTGAAATACCTTATTGGGCAAACCAATTCTCTTTACGACCTCGAAATGAATGATCATCCCCACATCGACTTGGCGGGAAAGCAGGTAGTCGTTTTAGGGGGCGGTGACACCGCTATGGATTGTGTGCGCACTGCAATCCGCCAGGGGGCAAAAAATGTTACCTGTGTTTATCGACGGGATCGCAGCAATATGCCGGGCTCTCAGCGAGAAGTGGAGCTTGCCATGTCGGAAGGGGTTAACTTCCAATTTCAGGCCAATCCACTGGAAGTGGTTGAGGTGAACGGTAAGGTTACGGGCATGAAAATCGAACGCACCGAGCTTAAACCTGATGCCAGCGGATCAAGACTTTCTCCAGTGCCAATCCCCGGTAGCGAGACGGTGATTGACGCTGACGCAGTGTTAGTGGCATTTGGTTATCGACCCAGTGTTCCTCAATGGGTCACAGATTTGGGTGTGCGCACCGATGACTATGGAAAAATTATCGTCAGTGGGGGCAGTGCTGAGGGCGGCCAAACCAGCAATCCCAAGGTTTTTGCCGGCGGCGATATGGTTTTAGGCGCAGACCTGGTGGTGACGGCAGTGGCCGGTGGCAGAGCAGCGGCTTTGGGGATTTTAAAGCAGCTTAACGTTGCCAGTGAGATCGCTGCATGACAGGCCGTTGTAGGCTTGGCGTGTACCGATTTTTGGTAAATTTGTTATGGGTGTTGTGGGCGCTTGTGATCACTTCGCCCGTCTGGGCGGAGCACCATCAGTCCTTAAGCGCGGATCGAGCTCAGCAGATTGAACAGGCCTGCCTGAAAACTAATCGAGACTATCAATTCCACCGAGATCGCGGCAACGCCGAGGCTTACGCCGCGTTGTTTAGCGAAGACGGTGAATTTGTTTTGTCCGATACCGTGCGCGGCCGAGAAGACATAGGGGCGGCAATGGCGGCGCGGTTTTCCCAGCAGCGCAGTCGGCATTTCATCAATGTGGTTCAAATGAACGTCACCGGGATAAATAGTGCGGAAGGCCTGATCTATCTCCAACTGTTTCGAGGGCCCCAGGGGCAACCCGCGCCACAGTCCACCGTTGGCGTGGAGCTGGTAGCTGAATATCATGATCAGTACGTCATGGAGGGTGAGCGCTGTCTGATTCGCCAACGCCGTGTTGAGGTGATTTTCACCCGCAAGTAGTCATGGACTGCGTTCAGGCTGCACACAAGGTGGCGGTTTCCGGTTAGCATGCAGGAATGAAAACGCCATCCAAGCTTGAAACCGCTGTTATTCATGCCGGAGAAATTCGTCCCCGAATTGCCGGTGCCGTTAGTCTGCCAATATTTCAGTCCGCAACCTTCGAGTCCACGCCAGGGGTTGGGTATCACGACCTGGGGTATATCCGGCTTAACAACACCCCTAACCATGACGCGCTGCATGAAAAACTGGCGGCGTTGGAAGGCGGTCAAGCAGGGTTGGTGGCAGCCAGCGGGATGGCGGCCATTACCACCAGTCTGCTGACTGTATTGAAGGCCGGTGATCATCTGTTGGCGCAAGACTGTTTGTATGGTGGCACCCAGGATTTCCTAACCGAAGATTTGCCTGCACTAGGAATCGAAGTGAGCTATTTCGATGGTGAATCGCCAGCTTCCTGGGAATCATTAGTGAGGCCCAATACCCGTGTTGTGTACGCTGAGGCAATCACCAATCCATTGGTTCGGGTCGCTGATTTGCGAGCATTGGCGGCATTTGCCCGTCAGCATTCGTTGGTCTCAATGGTTGATAGCACCTTCGCTTCGCCGGTAAACCTACAACCGTTGACGTTAGGTTTTGACCTCGTGCTGCACAGCGCCACTAAGTATCTCAACGGACATTCCGATATCGTGGCCGGCGCCGTTGTAGGTTCACAGAGTTTGGTTGAGCGGATCAAGAAAAAGCTCAATCACTTAGGCGGCTGTCTGGACCCCCACGGATGTTTCCTGTTGCACCGTGGGATCAAAACATTGACCTTAAGAGTTGAGCGTCAAAACGCCAATGCATTGGATCTTGCCCAGCGTCTGGCCAATCACCCCTCAGTAAAGGCCGTCCACTATCCGGGTTTACCCGCTCATCCAGATCATCACCGGGCAAGCGAATTGCTGAGCGGTTTTGGCGGCATGTTGAGTGTGGAAATTGATGCCAGCGGTCCGGCGATTGATGAACGTCTTAGCGAGCTAAAAATTATGGCGTTTGCACCCAGTTTGGGAGGCGTTGAGACATTAATCACGCGGCCGGCGCAAACCTCTCATGCGGGCATGACCCAGGCCCAGCGATTGCAGGCGGGTATCGCTGACGGGCTGGTCCGCATCAGTGTGGGTTGTGAAGCCGTCGACGATCTATGGGCAGACCTTAAACCCATCCTCGATCAACTCGGCAGCGGCCCTAGCGATTAACCATAAGACCCCGGCGAGTCAGGGTTTCAATGAGTGCAGCGCACCAGCCCAAGCCATAAGCGGATGGTCGTTGGTTACCCGAGCTAAGGCAAAAAACACCAGTGATCATGAAAAGACCTGTGGGTGAGTGGATGGGGAGTGCGCCAATAATGTTGATCACCGACGTTAGCGGCAGGGCATGTTGGCTACCTCCCTCTAGGCATTCATATCAGTTACATTGATGGTATGGCAAAAACGTCTCATATCGTATTTCTAGATCGCAACACGCTGGGTCCCGAAGTGGCTCTGCGGAAACCGAGCTTTGACCACCTGTGGACGGACTATCCCGCTACCGCCGACCATGAGTTGATTACGCGCGCCAAAGATGCACAGATCATCGTGTTGAATAAAGTGCCAATGACGGCGTCCATCGTTAGCCAGTTACCCAAACTGGCGCTTGTGGCGGTGGCGGCAACCGGTGTGGATGTGATTGACCTTGCGGCTTGCGCCAAGGCGGGAGTGGCGGTGTGCAACGTCAGGGATTACGCCATCACCTCGGTGCCCGAGCATATCCTGTCGGTGATGTTTGCCCTCCGTCGCCGCTTACCTGCTTATCGCCGCCGCATTGCTCAAGGTGATTGGCAATCTAGCGGCCAGTTCTGTTTTTTTGATCGGCCCATTACCGACCTGGCCGGGAGTCGATTGGGAATTATTGGAACCGGAAGTATTGGTACGGCTTTGGGTGCTCTGGCCGAGGCGGTGGGCATGCAGGTGGCGCACCACAGTTTAAGTGGACGGGTATTGGACGATCGATTGATGTTGTCGTTGGAGGAATTGTTGCACACTTCCGATGTGGTGAGCCTCAATTGTCCGCTAACCAATGCGAGTCGAAATTTAATCAATGCCAACAACCTTCAACGGATGAAATCCGACGCCCTACTAATCAACACTGCCCGAGGGGCGATGGTGGATTTGCACGCTTTAGAACGCGCACTTGTTGGCGGGCGCTTGGGTGGCGCGGGTATCGATGTGTGTGATATTGAACCCCCTAGCCACGATGATCCAATCATGCGTCTTTGTCATCTGGATAACGTCATTGTGACCCCCCATAGTGCTTGGGCCAGTGGAGCGTCCATGCAAACTCTGGCAGACCAGCTGATTGATTGCATAGAGGCGTATGAGGCAGGGCGCAGCATGAACCGTTTGGTGTGATTGGGACGTTTTGAATCGAAGGATAAACCATTGAGTGAAATGACTCTGGTACGCCATGGCCAGGCCTCGTTAGGGGCGGACAACTATGACGAACTATCGCCACTAGGTGTGCAACAATCTGTCTGGCTTGGCGAATACTTTGCCCAACGCCAGGTGACGTTCGATCAAGTGATCATTGGCGCTCAACATCGCCATCGTCAAACTCTAGATGGTCTGTCTCGGTCGCTTTGTTTACCGTCTGTCGATCCGCCGGATGTGCGCCTTAATGAATTGGATTTTCATTGTCTGCTAGCGTCCTATCTAGCACGTAACCCTAATCACCCAAAGCCTGGGCGGGGTGATGTTCGGGGGATGTTTTCCACCTTTAAGCTCGCTATGAGTGCCTGGGCCGACGGCACGCTGGGTGACGATATGCCGGAATCTGCCCAGCAGTTTATCGATCGTGTGGGGCAGTTTTTAGCCTCGGTTACGCAACATTCAACAGCAAAAAATATTTTAGTGATCACATCTGGCGGTCCCATCTCCACGGTGCTTAAGCACGTTATGGGTTTTGGAATGGATACCTTGGTGGCCTTGCAGGTCCAAAGCCGCAACACAGCGCTTAGCCATTTGTACTTCAATCAGTCAGCCACATACCTCACTAGCTTTAACCATGTGCCTCACTTGGATCAGCCGGCGAGACTCAATGCCATCACCCACGCGTGAACATCCACTGACCCGCGATACAATGGTCGTTGCCGATCCTACCCACCCATTAATCAGGACCCTCGATGAATTTTGATTACAGCGATACCGTGAAAAACCTGTTGCTTCGGTTGGAATCCTTCATGGACGAATATGTCTATCCGGCTGAACGCCAATATCATGAGGAGGTGGCCAACGCTGAGAATCCTTGGGCCAATCCGCCAGTGGTTGAGAGTCTAAAGGTGCTGGCCCGGGAACAAGGGCTTTGGAACTTATTTATTCCCGCGGCCCACCAACAATTCGGTGGCTTAGGCTTAAGCAATGCCGAATACGCACCGTTGGCCGAAGTTATGGGGCGGGTACTGTGGGCCTCGGAAGTGTTCAACTGCAGTGCGCCTGATACAGGCAACATGGAAGTGTTAATGATGTATGGCACCGACGCCCAGCGAGAGCAATGGTTGGGGCCGTTGCTGGACGGTAAGATTCGATCTGCATTCGCAATGACCGAACCGGCGGTAGCATCCTCTGATGCCACCAATATCGAGTGTCTGATTGAACCGCGAGATGATCGCTATGTCATCAACGGCAGGAAGTGGTTCATCACGGGTGCCATGCGCGAGCGTTGCAAAGTCATGATCGTAATGGGTAAATCAGACCCAGATAACGTTAGCCGTCATCAGCAGCAGTCCATGATCTTAGTTCCGGCGGACACTGCCGGGATTAAGATGGTTAGGCCCTGCAGCGCCTTGGGATATCGCGACGAACCTATTGGTCATGCAGAAGTCTTGTTTGACGGCGTTGAGGTGCCAGCACAAAACATGTTGCTGGGACCTGGCAGGGGCTTTGAGATTGCCCAAGGGCGTCTAGGGCCGGGTCGGATTCACCATTGTATGCGCCTCATTGGCTGCGCTCAGCGAGCCTTGGAGCTGGCCTGCAAGCGCAGCGTGAATCGGACAACCTTTGGTAAGTCGCTGGCTCAACATCAATCGATTCGCGAAGTGGTGGCACAGTCCTACGCTGACATCGAACAAGCGCGTCTGCTAACACTAAAAACCGCTGACCTGATGGACAAGGCCGGCAACAAAGTGGCGAAAAACTTAATTGCCGCGGCCAAAATTGTGGTGCCTTCGATGACTCAGCGGGTACTGGATCGGGCAATGCAGATTCACGGCGCGGGTGGTTTATCGGAAGACTTTTTTATGGCCGAAGCATTTTCCTACGCGAGATCTTGCCGTTTGGCTGATGGACCCGACGAGGTGCATATGATGTCTTTGGGGAAACAGGTGATTGGCGAGTACGCAGGCTAGGTTGTTCTCTAAACTTCCAAGGTGCTTAGTCCGCTTTCAGGTCTTTCATTACCTTGGTTGCCATTAGGCCTACGAACAGTACCCCGATCAGGAGGCCGAACCAAAGGGTCAGTTGCTTCCAATCAACCGGATTGCGAGGGCTTAGGTTGGTTGCGCCGCCTAAGGTTTTGCGTGGACCCAAGGTGGCGTTGGCGGCGCGATTGGTGGCCAATGAGGTAATGGAGTCATCGCCATATAGACGCTGCTGAGGGAAATCGTCATTGGCATCGGCGGGGCGGCCGGTAGCGAGGGTGAACGGGGCTTCCCCTTGGGCAAGAAACAGCAGAGTATCGGGCCGCCAGCCTATGGCCAGAGTTGGTGCTTCGCCGGGCTGACCTTGGTTGATTTGCAGCTTAAATCGTCGCGCGCGGACGCGATTGATGGTCTTGGCTGAACTACGAATTGAGTTGTCACCCCTTCCCAAGTGGTAATGAGTGCTGGAGTTGATGGAAATCCAGCGGTTTTGGATTGGGGACCAATAAGAGAGTACCGCCTCAATAACGGTATTTGCTTGGGCGAGCACCACTCGCACTCGATCCGCTTCCGGAGCGCCGCCCAGGTCATACAGATAACCACCGTCATCCTCATCCCTGCCCAGGGTCTGCAACATCTCGAAGCGGCGCACCACTGGGCGGGCACCGGTGTCATAAGAACCTTGGATAGCGGTCAACTTCCAGTCCTTAGGTAGATCCTGCCCACGAACTCGCAGGTAATTGTCTCGTGTACCTTTCATGCGCACGCGGTTGCGTTGCACGTGGGTGCCTGATTGTTTCAGGTCAGCGACGGCTCCGCTTCCCTGTTGTCGCCAGTCCAGTAGGTTATTGCTGCTGTCGATGGTGATTCGCCCGATAAAACCATTGGCCGGGGCTTGCCAGCTGAACTGCAACGCTGACAGTGTTTGATCCACTTGTCGAAGATCAATGATGTGCATGGATGGAGTGGCTGCGCTGGGTGTGTCCTGGGTGTCGGCGCTGTTTAGTTGCAGCGTGGTTCGGTCGCCCTGTTGCTCAAACAACAGTTGAACGTCGTCGGGTGCAGCGTCAGCTTGATCGAAAAGGGTGACGAAGTTTAGCGCCAGAGACTGCTCTGAAAGGGTGATATTGCTTTTGGTCTGATTGAACACCCGCGGCACCGGTTGCCCACTAGCGTTGTAGACCCCAGCGTCTCGCAGACGTTGGTCGGACACTGATTGGTATACCTCCAGGGGTAATTCCACTGAGAAAAAACTGACATCGGCCGTTGTTTGAATGGGGAAGCCATAGGCATATTGATCCTGCGCTGGCGCAGGCTCCTGAGCCATGCTTGATACCAGCCAAAAGACGCTGATGGCCAGCCATGTCGCCATACCCATGGTTTTAGCTGGCGAATTTTTCCACGCACTAGCAGCGTGTTGAAAAACCCTCAGCCGGCACGAACCGGCGTTAAAAACGACCTCAAAATGCTCATGTACTGGCCAGTACACTGCGCTTTTTCGGCCGTTTTCGCCTTGTCTCGCACTCGGCTGAGACTTTTTCAACACGCTGCTAGGTGAGTTTTTCATCGTCAACATTCTCCGTTGAGTGAGGCGGCATTTCTTCATCAATTTCTTGTGTGGGCATTTTTGGTGGAGCCGGGGCCAGGTAGCCCACAACCAGTAGCAATACTCCCACGCCAAGAAACGACACAATTCTGGCGATGGTTGCGGTGTTGCCAAGATCAACTAAAAAGAGCTTTGCCACCACCATGGCCATCAAGGCGGTGCCGGTGAGCCAGATGCCACGGCGAAACTTTTTGGCGCCCCACCACATCGCAGCAAAGCCGAGCATGGCCCAGTAGATTGAAAGGGCTGACTGGACATACACCGATTGACTGAGTGAGCCATCATTCCACGGCACCTGAAAAACATGGTGGACACCGCGCACCACGGCCAACGTTGTTAGTACAAAGGCGGCGATGCTCCAGCCCACCATCGCCCACTGGGGATTCCAGTTCTTATCGCCAGCGAAGCGTTGATTCAATAACACGATGAGTTTTAGGGCCATAATCAGCCCGATACAGGTCAGCATATCCCATGGATTAAGTAGTGGAATATAGGGCAAAGGCGATGGATTGCCGCCGCTCTGAAGGCCAGCGATGGCTGTGATTAGCAACACGCCGGCCACGGCGATCGCCGCGCCAGCAAGGTAAGCCGACCCATGAGTGACCAGCGGCCAAGGGATATGCCGGCGTAGCGAAAGACTGGCAAGACTGACCCCAATGGGTACTGCCGATGCTGCGAATAGGGCCCAGGTGTCGTTAAGCCCAGCGTTGTCAACGTGCCAAGCAACAGCAAAAAATCCAATGCCAACAAACACCAAGTAACCTGCCCCGTGCCACACAGCTGTCACCCAAGGTCGAGCCGGTTCGAAAAATCGCAAGACGATCCAGTGGCTGAGGATTGCCAGCGGCCAGGTAACTAGCCCAAAGCCGCTGAGGAAATTTCCGCCATCGACCAGATTGGCAAACGCCACTAGGGCTAGCAGTGGCAGATAAGCCAATGTTGACCAGCGGGCAAACCGCCATTCAAAACGGCTCGCCAGCGCTGCCAGCAAGCCGGCGCTTAGCGCGCAGTAGCCAATAAATAAGTGACCCCAATTTTCCCCATCAGCGTGAAAGGCGATTTCCAGAGCGCCGGCGCCAACCCACCAGAGTAATCCCCAAACCAGCATGATGGCGGAGGCTACCCATTGCGCAGGCAAGGGTTTGCGATCTCTGGCCAGATAGCACGACGCAAACAACGCCGCCGCTGCTATTAACAGGCTACCGAGAAAGTGCGCGTTGAGCACCGCTGTGCCAGTTCCCCCTCGCCAGCCTTGCTCAATAAACGCCACGCCACTGCCTAGTATGAGCAGTACGCCGGAGGCCCGCGCCAAAAAGCCGCTCTGGCGAACCCCTACCCAAACCAGCGCCGCCCCTTCCAGGGCCCAGGCCACAGCGGTCCAACTCCCATCCAGAGCTAGCGGAATGGCAATGGTGGCGAAGGCCACGGCCATAGCGACGTAGGATTCGATCAGCAGCCGAAAGGGTTGGTCGGGACGGGATTTTTGAATTTGCCCCAGAGCAAGCGCCACCAAAACGAAAAATATCGCTGCACACAGCGCAGAAATGGCTAAACCATATTGAGTGTGTTCAACCAGTTTTGCCTGTATCGCGAAGGCAATGACGGGTGTGCCAAAGACTAACGTCCCGTCCACCAAACCTCTGAGCTTTGGTGGCTGCCGGAAGGCAAACAACACGGCGATCGCCTGATAGAAGATGAAAAACGCAATGAGAAAGGGCAGGGTGCTGGCAAGCAGAGACGGCTCATAGTCCCGCGCGCCCCAGGCGGCCGCGACGCCAAAGGTAAAAACGAAGCCAATCACGTTAAGAAACCGCCAGGAACGAAACCAAGCGATCCCCAGCACAGCGGCATTCAACAGCAGGTAATAGCTGAATAGCCCGACATGATTGCCGGAGCCACTAGAGGTCAAAACTGGCGCAAGAAACCCGCCTGCGATCCCAAGAACCGCCAGGCTTGAGGCATTTTGTGCCACCGCCAATACGCCAGCGGCCACGGTCAATCCAATCAGTAAGGCAAAGGCCAATGGCGCGGGCAGCAGAGGGTGGAGTCTGAACGCGGCAAAGATTGTTAAAAACAAAATGCCAATGCCACCCCCCTGCAAGCTCAGTGCATAGCTGGAAAGGCGATGGCGCAGTCGCCATCCAAAACCCAGCATAGCAATTGCGCCAGCGGCAACCGCGAGATACCGAAATTCAATCGGTAACGAGACCAGCCTTTGGTCAACCGCGTATTTGAGTAAGAACGCTACCCCGAAAAACGATACGATGACACCAATTTTCACCGGCACGTTGCCGCTGGTCAGCCACCTTTTGGCCCCCTCAAAAAATTTGGCTAGCGGCGCAGGGATCTGCGGTGTGGAGGCGTCACCCAAACTTGCCCAGTCATCAGACGCGGAGGTTTTTTCCCGGTCAGCTTGATCACGGTCGTTAGCCAAGGGGCGAGCGTCGGTGGTCGTCAATGGGGGTGGTGATTCATCACTACCCTGAGTTTCGGGTAAATCCACGGACTGTGAAGCGGTGGCTGGCTCGAGGGTTACCTTGGATTGCGTGGTGGCAGTGCTAACTGGCCCGCTGTGTTGATCAATTTGGCGTTGCATGCGGCGCTGTTTCGCCAGTAGATACCCGGCTATCGCGCCCAGCCCCACGCCCATCGCACCGCGACCCATGTCAGCCAACATGGCCCCAATGAACGCGCCTACAACCATTAAAATAATCTGCACACTCAACATCCCTTTTGGCGTGATTGATGGACATTGAAGGTCCGCCCAATGTCACTCAAGCAGTGTAATGCAATCCGCTGCCAGATCCTGTGCTCACCTGCACGGTATCACGAGCAAATACCGAAGGTCGCATAGGCTGAAATTCATTGGTTCTGGCTGGCGCTTTAGACCAGTTCGAAAGTTTGGCGGGCTCTTGCTGTGCCATTGACCACCAACTCTACGGCGTGTTCACCAGGATAAAGGGTCCGTGTGGTCATAGGGCGAATGGGAAGCTTTTTGTCGATGCTCAACGTTTCGCCGTTGCCCAATTGAAGATCTCTCACGGCAAACATCCGTGGTTTTAGTGATCCATCTTTGCGCCGAAAATACACGCACAAAAAAATCTTAAGGTGTTGCTTGGCTCTTGACTTCAAAGATCCACGCCAATGCAGCGCGGTACCGATTTTCACCGTCTCGCTGCAAGTCACACTGCTCAATGTGAAAGCGGGTTTGCTGGGATAACCCAGCAGTTCCAAAGCCTGTGCGTGGTTGGACTTTATTAGCGTGCGCAGCGCGTGGCGGGTCAACCAGTCCATTTCTTTCGATTCGGGATGAGGCTTTTTTCGCCAAGCGGTGAGCGTTTCAATAACCCGCGCTGGATTGGATTTGCTTAAATCATTTAGTGTGTTGGCAACCGATCGCACTACATATCGTGTGGGATCACGGTAAAGCCGATCCAGAATGCGGATCACCTTGTCTTGTGGCAACACCACACGTAACGCCCAGGGCAGCAACGGTCGAATGCCCTCCGAGGCTAAGCGGCGTACGTGGTAGTTAGGGTGATCGGTCCATTGCCTGACGTAAGCCAAAGTTTGCTTGGGAAACGTCTTAAGAAAAGGCCGGATCGCCAACTCGGAGGAAAATCGCTGGGTTGCCTGGGCCAAAAATTCTAGGGATCGCTCTAAATGCGCCTCAGTGCAGCCGTTACGGGCAACGTACTCGCCGGGCACTGCCCAAATAAATTGTCCGAAGTCATCGTCCACCAACGATGGGTCTAGCGGCGGTGGCAGGGCATCGAGCAAAACGTCGGTGGCATCGCGGAAGTTGTCAGGCAGCATTTCATCCAGTAGCGATACCAAAAACATGATCCGCTCCTTAAGTTCCAACTCAGGAAATTTTTTCGCTGCCCGAGTCTGGAATTTCTTGGTCGGAAAAGAGGGCCAGGCATTGGCAATGTTGCCTGCCAGTTGAGCCACTGTTGCCTTATTAAACAGGTCATCTTTTAGTGAAAATCCGGTTTCTGCGCGAATGGCCATCAGGATTGCCGGATAGCACGTCGCAGTTTACGCATGCCACCAACCCACTGGTCGTAGTTGCCGGCTTTGTGTTGTACGTACTCAATCACCTCCGGGTGGGTGAGGATCATAAAACGCTCATCCACAATGCCCTGCATGATGGCGGCAGCTGCCTGCTCCACGCTCAAGATGTTGTTGCTGTCATGACTGGCAACACCGTCAGGGGCGAGTTGTTGGGTGTCTTCGTCAAACCCAATCAATGCGGTCGCTACATATTGAGGGCACACCACCGAAACTTTGATTCCGTCATCGCCATGGGAGATCGCCAGAGATTCCGCCAGTCCAACGGCTGCGTGTTTGGTGCTCGAATAGGCGGCGTCGCCAATCTGGCTGAGTAGACCTGCTGCCGAGGCTACATTCACCAGATATCCGTCACCGCGTTTTATCATCTGGGGAATCAGTGCTCGGCTGGCATAAACGTGGGCCATGACGTTAACCGACCAGCAACGCTCCCAAACCCCGTTGCTCTGAGATGCGCCATTGTTAGGGTCGGGAGGCAACTCGCCGACGCCCGCATTGCTGATGAATAGGTCGATTTCACCGTGCTGCTCCTGGACCTGGTGGATGAGGGAGAGAATCTCTGATTCCTGGGAAACATCAACCTGGTAGGCACTGCCGCCGATTTCCTCTGCAACTGCCTTGGCATTGTTAAGATCCAAGTCGGCCACGGCCACGTGGGCGGCGCCGGCGGTGGTCAATGCTCTACACAGCGCTCGGCCGATACCGCGGCCGCCGCCGGTGACCACCGCAATTTTATTGTTAATGTTCATAACCCGCGCAGACTCCAGTATTGTTATGTCGGTTCCTGAATGGGATCAGAATGCAGTGAGTACGCTTGGTTGGCAACATTGACCCAGCATTAGCGACATTAGGAATGCCATGACAGCTCTTTACCAACACCATCGATGGCTTGTTCTGATCATCGGGATTATCGCTATCCAGGGGTGTGCTACAACCATTGATAGCCCCGCTGATCTGACGATTACAAACGCGCTTGTTGTTTCGGCGCCAGGACAAACAGCTGATAAGCTCGTTAACATCTCTATCCGCGATTCGGTCATTGTGTCCATCTATGGAGGCAAGCCAAAGCGAAGCAGGGAGGTGATTGATGCCAATGGCCGAACGGTAACAGCAGGGCTTTGGAACAGCCATGTCCATTTCACGGATTTGCGACTGATGCAATCAAGCCAATCAATGCTCCATGACATGCTGTTTAAGTATGGATTCACCACCGTTGTTGATACTGGTTCGAGTTTGCCGTTTACCCTTTCGCTGAAAAAAAGGATTGAGGCCGGTCAGTTAATAGGCCCCACAATACTGACTGCCAGCGGGAGTTTTGTGTTCACTGATGGGACCCCTTCCTACCTGCCGGATATCACCTTGCCGGAGGTGCCAACGGCGCAGGCAGCGAAACCCATGGTGAACTCAGTATTGGATTCCGGCGCGAACGGAATCAAAATTTTCTCTGGGTCTTTTCAAGCCCAACGAGAACCGATTTACCTGCCGCCAGAGATCATTGATGCCATAGCCGATGCCGCTCATGCCAGAGACGCTTTTGTCATGTCCCATCCCACAGATCGCACGGGCCTGGTCAACGCCGTTGAGAATGGCGTCGATATCCTGGCCCATACCGCGCCACAAGCAGGGCCGCTTGGGGCTGAACTGGTGGCGACCATGAAGCGCAATGACGTCGCACTGATTCCCACTTTGAAGCTGTGGAAGTTCGAGCTCGTTCGCGCTGGCGTTGAGCAACGGGAGGCGGAGGCGTTGCAAAATTTAGCGGTCAATCAGCTATCAGAATATGTTGCGGCCCAGGGGCTGGTGATATTTGGCACCGATGTGGGCTATATGACGGACTTCGATACCCTGGATGAGTTTAGGTTGATGGCAAAATCCGGCATGAGTTTTGACCAAACGTTGGCCTCCATGACAACCAACCCGTCGACCTTCTTCGGTGGAAAAACCGCCCAGTTGGCGCCCGGCGCCGCGGCCGATATCGTGATCTATGAGACCTCGCCCATCCATGACATTGAGGCATTTGCTCGTGTTGATTACACCATCAAGGGCGGGCAAGTGGTTTATCGAAAAAACCCATGACGCTCAGTTGATCATCGCTCGGTCACCGATCAATAACAATTTAGCGCACTGAAGACGACTTCCTATGTTGGTAAATTTAAAACCATGCACCAGCATTGGACTCGGCGTGATAAAGCCCTAGGTCGGAAAACTGTTCGGCCACGGCCTTTGGCAAAAAAGGCACAGTGATGGAATGAGATGCCATGTGTACATGGAGGGTGGCCAGGCCACGTTGGCGCTGTCCTGGGCTGGTTGTTAGATCAATCCGTTGGACCTTGCGCAGCGAGAACACCGCAGTGTTTGTACCCAAAAATCCACTGCGCAAAAAACCCGTGGAATCAATCACGGCGACACCAAACTTTCCGCTGCGAAGCCAGGCCGAGAGGACCGCGATGAGCAGGCCTGCCAGCAGTACAACTGCTCCCCAGTAACCCAGGAAAAAAGTTGCGCTGGTCGTTATACCCGCCAGCGGCAGCACCCAGGCGTATAAACAGCGCTTCAAATGATAACGTCGATGGATGCCACTGAACTGCGGCCGCTGATCTGGTGCCTCGGGCAAAAACTTCTGAGTGAGCGGAAGGAGTTCATTGCCGCTAAGGGCAGGTACAAGGAATGCCGGTGTGCTGATGGGCATACCGTTACCACTGACCTCCTGACCCGCGCTCACTAGGCGTAGCTGTAAGTTGGTGATTTTTAACCATCGCGCAATTGCGTTTTGCTTCCATATTGCAACCTGCACCTTGGTTCGTTTCAAGGTTTGTTGCTGGCGGCTGACCAGCCCGCTACTGCGTCGAAAACTGTCGCCATCGTTTGCCAGCTCATAATTGGCGTATTTCCACATTGCGCCGAGCATTGAAAAAGCCCCCAGGAGCAGTGGGAGCCCAAGTAACACCCCTGAAATGGCCAGCCCTGCAGATAGACCGCCACCCTCAATTAGGTTGCCCATCTGAAATTTCGTAAATAAAAATTTACCCACTCCTGACCATGCCTCATCGCCGACAGTACCCGCTAACACACCGAGACTGACCGCGACCCAGAGTAAGCCATTAGCGGTCAGGCCATAGCGGGCTATTTGTGGGTTGGTGCGTTGCAAAATGCGCTGGGAACGATCCAAGGCGGCGGCTGACACCTCATCTTGAGTGTCTAGCTCGCGAGCTTGCGAGGCCGATTGGGACTCAGGCTGAAAACTCAGCAAGCGATGGCGAATCTCATTGGCGAGTTTGATGTCAATGCCGGCAAGGGCGATTTCGGTTTTTGCGCTGCCGGCGGTGTCCAATTTGAGAACGGCTAGGTTAAAAGGTCGGACATAAAACGGCTCGTCGATTGAGGTGTCCTGAACCCGGTCGAAATCGATATTGAGTTGTTCTCGGGTCATCACCCCGCGTCTGACCAGAACTTGGTTGTCGGTGATCTGGTAGCGGAATCGCAGATAGGTCAGGATGGCCCAGGTAACTCCACCTATGGCGAGTAAGCCAAACCAGGCTGCCGCCCAAATTTTCATCCCGTCGCTAGCCGTGGCGAACCAGGCGAATGCTGGGGCCATCATGGCAAGGCCGTCGGTGACCATAAATTTCAGCGCCCGGATCAGATAAAAAACCACCGCCACCGGCGAGGTTCGATGCCAGGTTTCCGTCATCGCTGGTGTTGCTGCATGACGTGATCCCTTAGGTCTTTGGCTTGATCTCGGCTCAAACCGTCAATTTGAAGATCAACAGCTGCGCCACCCGCGGTGTAAAATTTCAGCGAGGCCAGTCCAAATTTGCGTTGCAAAGGGCCGCTGGATAACTCAATGTGCTGAACCCGATTGCGCGGCAGCATCACGGTTTTTTGCCACCAGATGCCGCTGAGAAAAATAATGTCGTGGTCACGTAAGGCCATTTTCTTTGCCTGCGCCATTTTGGTCGCCAAGGTCGTAAACACCAGACCTAAAACAGCAAAGGACAGGGGCAGCAACCACAGAAAAGCCCTTAAACCCGGAGGTTTGACCACAATCACTAACGGTATCGCTGCAATAAACGTCAGCACGACCCAGGTAATGGCGTGTTGGGTTCGAACTTCCCTAGGGTATTGCGGATCCAGATTGAACAGTTCCAAATCCTGCGCTCTCGGCAGGGTATTAAGGTCCAGGGCCAGGTTATTAAAGGTCATAGCTGTCTGTAGCGCTTAAAGCCGTAATTTAGCACTGAAGCGTCGTTGAGCGTCAGTGCAGATAGTCTGGTCCTTGCATCCCTTTGAGCCCTGATTGAACATGCAGTTCACCAATAAAGGACTCCCACTATGTCATCAACGTTTGCGCAGAAAAACGTCCTGATCTCCGGCGGTACTAGCGGAATAAATCTGGGTGTGGCCAAAGTGTTAGCCGGTGCCGGGGCGAACGTGGCCGTATTTGGCCGTGACCTGGAGAAGGCAGTATCAGCCGCTGAACAAATCGACGGCTGCGGCGAAGGCCTAACCTTGGGGTTAGCCGCAGATGTGCGAGACTTCGATGCCGTTGAGCAACTGGTGCAAAACGCTGTGCATACCTTGGGGCCATTGGATGTGGTGATTGCCGGCGCCGCTGGAAATTTCCCGGCCCCCGCGATTGGTATTAAACCCAAAGGTTTCAAGTCTGTGGTGGACATAGACCTACTGGGTACCTATAACGTGTTCTGGGCAGCCTTTGAGAAATTGCGCAAACCGGGCGCAAGTCTCATCGCGATTTCTGCACCTCAGGCGGAGCAAGCCATGGCCTTTCAAGCTCACGTATGCGCCGCTAAGGCCGGCATCAATATGTTGGTAAAGTGTCTCGCATTGGAGTGGGGCGCAGCAGGCGTTCGAGTCAATGCGGTTTCACCCGGACCCATCGATGGCACCGAAGGCATGGCGAGGTTGGCGCCAACCGAGGCGTTGCGGGAGCATTACCGCCAGGCTACGCCATTAAAGCGCTTCGGTACCCCTCAGGATATCGGCCGATTTATTGAGTTTTTAGTCTCAGACGGCGCCGGATATGCCACCGGCGGGATCTATCCAGTTGACGGGGGAATGCGATTAGGAGATGCAAGCCAGGACTGCCTGACGCTGCCCAAGGGCTAGCGGGTAGGGTCTGTCTATCCAGTGAGCTGGCGATTGACGTCATAGGACGACAGGGACACCAGTCCTTTGGATACCGCAACGCTGCCGCTGCGTGCCACTGCTGCGATTTGACCAATCTCAGCAGCGCTTTCGATGAGCTGCTGCACATCCTTTGGGCTCGCGATCATCTGCAGGGTATAGCTTTGGGCATCGTCATCTAGCACGGTTGCGCCAAATTGACTGGCCAGCGCCTGTGCCTTGGCAACTCCGCCAATTCCCAGCTGCAGCTTGAGAATTAGCATTTCGTTCTCGTAATGTTCGCCTAAGGTCATGTCGTGAATGTTGACCACATCGACCAGCTTGCCAATTTGGTTGGTGATTTGGCCAATTGCATAATCGGACCCTGAAACGACCATGGTCAGGCGGGATACACCCGCGTCATCAGTCGGCGCAACATTAAGGGTTTCAATGTTGTATCCACGGGTCGAAAATAGGCCGGTGAAGCGGGTCAGTGCACCCACCTCGTTTTGCATCAGAACGGATATGACATGTCTCATGAAACGATGGTGGCTGAGCGCCTGCATAATTGCAACGGTTGATCGTTGCAATAGGGCACCGTATGGCGGAAACTCGAAGCATTGCCCTAATTTGATTAACATCTAATGAATCTTGTAACCGATACCTCCAGCGCACAAGAACACCCCCAGGCTGGCACTGAGATGTCCGGCTCGGAGGTTGTTGTCCAAATCATGGCCGACGAGGGTGTGGGAACCATATTTGGCTACTCTGGCGGTGCCATCTTGCCGACTTACGATGCAGTGTTCCGCTTCAATGAGGCAAACCCCGAGACACCAATGCCGTTAATTGTGCCGGCCAACGAGCAGGGCGCAGGTTTTATGGCCGCCGGTTACTCCAGAGCTAGCGGTAAAGTGGGTGTAGCCATGGTGACCTCTGGCCCAGGGGCAACCAACATGGTCACGCCAGTGCGAGATTGCGCAGCGGACTCCATCCCTATTGTGGTGATTTGTGGCCAGGTGCCAACGGCGGCCATCGGTACCGATGCATTTCAGGAAGCGCCAATTTCTTCAGTGATGGGCGCAGTGGCCAAACATGTTTTCCTAGTGACCGACCCGACCCGGTTGGAAGCCACTATGCGCACGGCCTTTGAGCTGGCGCGCACTGGCAGGCCGGGTCCGGTGGTAGTGGATTTGCCCAAAGACATTCAAAACGCCCAAATTTCCTTCACCGGCTTTGGAACCTTGTCACTACCTGGATACCGTAATCGACTGCAGGCAGTCATGAATAACCGCCTTGAACCGCAGGACTGTGAGCGCTTTTTCCGTATGCTCAGTGAATCCAGCCGGCCGTTACTTTACGTTGGCGGTGGCGTCATTAACGGCGATGCATCCAAGCAAGTTCGAGAGCTAATGCACACCTTTCATTTGCCTGCCTGCACCACCTTAATGGGCATTGGTGCGGTTGACACCACAGAAGAACTCTCCTTACACATGTTGGGTATGCACGGCATGGCCTACGCAAATTACGCGGTGGATGATTGCGATTTCCTGATTTGTGTCGGCGCTCGCTTTGACGATCGAGTAGCCGGCATGCCCAAGCAATTTGCACCCAACGCCAAGAATATTGCGCATTTTGATGTAGATGTGTCAGAAATCGGTAAGGTCAAATCCGTCCAGTGGCACCAGGTCGGAAATCTGCAACGCGATCTGACCGATATCATCAGTTATGGACAACGCATTGAATTCAGCAAAGACCTTAGCGCCTGGCATGAGGAAATCGCCGGACTGAAAAAGCGCCACTGCCTGAATTACGACCGCGCTAGCGAAAAGGTTCAGCCCTATGCGGTTATTGAGGCGATCAACCGGATAACTCAGGGCCAAGCGGTGATTACCACCGGTGTTGGACAACACCAAATGTGGGCAGCGCAATATTTCGATTTCTGTGAACCCAGATTATGGCTAACCTCGGGAAGCATGGGAACCATGGGTTTTGGCCTGCCGGCAGCCATTGGCGCGCAATTTGCTCGTCCTGATGCCCTGGTTATCG
>CAZLJY010000034.1:0-30556 GCA_964559945.1 uncultured Gammaproteobacteria bacterium
AGGTGAAATGCAGCGAATCGGTAGAGTTACCCAACGGCAGATCGCCTTTATCGCCAACCACCAGATCCCGCAGGGGTGAACCCGCTTCAGTCAATCCGGTGCGGGTGAAACGATCCCCACCACTTTCGAAGTTAAACATATTGGCATGTTCGTTATCGATGTAAGTCACTGAGGCATTCCAGCTCAGATCGTCATTGATATCCCAAATCCAATGGGCTCGCACACCTTTGTTATCTTCGAAGTTTAGATCCTCCTCGCCTGTGGTGAGGTTATCCACAAAGCCATCGTCTTCCACATAGTAGGCCGATAACTTCAGGCGAAAATCCTCCGAAACAGGGAGGTCAACGCTGCCGCGGGCTGTTCGCTTACCAAAAGCGCCATAACCCAGACCAAAATTTCCGCCTAATTCATCGCCAGGGTCGCGCAAAATCATGCGCACAGCGCCACCAGTGGTATTGCGACCAAATAGCGTGCCTTGGGGTCCGCGCAATACTTCCACTCGGTCAATGTCGAACAGCGCGTAATTGTTGCCGTTTTGGCGCTGGATGAAAAAATCATCGATGTAGGTGCCTACCGGCGGGTCGAAGGTCGCAATGGATTCGGTATTGTTCAGTCCGCGTAACGAATAGACGTTAGCAGTACCCAAACCGGTGTTGTTCTGGGCCAAAAAGTTTGGCACCAAACGGGCAACATCCATGGTTTCGGTGACAGCCAGGCGGGTCATGTCCTCGCTGGTAAATGCCGATACCGCCACGGGAATATCCTGCACACTTTCAGATCGGCGCTGGGCGGTCACCAGCACCTCTTCGATTGATTGTCCGTACAGGGGGAAACTAAGACAGCCGGCAATGGCTGCAGCTAATATTTGCTTGTTATTCATAGAGTTACCTTGGCCCTAAGTGATTGGAGGGTTTGCCAGGTAAACTGACATAATGTTATACGAACATATCATTCACCCCTATCCAAGTAAAATAGCGGAATTGGCGGCTTAGGGACTTATTTACGCAACCCTCTCAGCCGGATCAACCGATCGCATCGAAAGATCGATCTGACGAGGAAAAATACCCGCCTCCAGGACATGTCTGAACGTGATATCGGTGCTCACGCTGGCCGACGTCATCTCATTTTTTAATCGGTAAATTCTGGCCTTGCTGGTCGGTACAATCAAAGCCGACCTTTTGTTACCCAATACAGAACAGTAGCTTGATGATCAGCTTAGCCTTTGGCGTTTTCTACATCCTTATGGGAATCAGGGAGAATCGCGCTATTCCATTGCCTGGGCGGCCGGCATTGGCGCACTGTATTTAAGCATCGTAGGCCATCGGATTGGCAATCCTCAGAGAGGACCATGGGCTGCCCTCTGAAGAGGCAAGAACTACCGCTCGTCAGATTTGAGAATTTCGTCACAGATACATCCTCCTTGCCGGCGTAGAACTATGCATCTTGGGAGAGGTGTCGGCACTAATACAGTTGTTCGCACCCGTAAAAGCAGTACATACCCGCTTCATCGCCAGGAACGATGGGCTGGGAGGAAGGCTAAGGACGCATGGGCGGCGTAACACGACATTACGCGGTTGAGGCACTGACCGGGATTCATCCGGCGTATCGCGACTGCGCACGATTTTTACTGGAATACTTGGAACAGAAAATTCCCGGCGTGTTCGCGGACAGCTGCGATCGGCTGTTCGAAATGGCCTCCGAGGCACGCAGTGATGTTGAGCAGAGTCGTTTCTTTGAAGGCAAACGAGAAATTGAACAACGCAAAAGCCGGTTGACCCTGCTCAGTATCGAGAAAGTTGATGCGTCACTAAAGGATTTCTTCGGCCAGCGCCGCAGCGCGGGAGTTGAGAAGGATTTTGCTGCGTATAACGAAGACGAACTGCGGATTCTCGACGACAGAGATTTAACCGTTACCTTGGCCATCGACTCCATCGTCGAAACAGCCGATATACGATTCACTCGGGAACTGTATGGCTTGGGCGCACGTATCGGCAGCATTTTTGAAACCAGCCCGATCCCTAACGACCTGAATCCCCTGGCCCCCAGAGCCCTGTGCGAGTGCTTTCGTGATGCATTGCAAGGACTGGAGTCGGAAGTTGAGGTTCACCAGGCGCTGTTCAAATCCTTCGAAAAAAATGTGGTGCGCAATCTGGACGAAATTTATGGCGCGCTGAATCAAATTCTCGTAGAAGCCGGCATTATTCCGGACCTGCGAACCTTGCGCCGAAAAGAAACGCGACGCCGTCCAGCGCCCGAACCCAAGCCTGATGCCAGCGTGCAACGGAACACCGAAGAGGTTGTGATCGACGCAGCGGCTGCCATTGAGCGCCGTTTAATGGATCAGGTCAGAAATCTGATTGCCGAAAAACGGCAGCAGAACTGGGCTGCAAAAACGGCGCCAGCAGTATCTACCAAAACCCTGATGGATGTGCTGTCCGGCCTGCAAACCGAACTGGCAGCCGGCGGATCAGACACCAACGTGGGGGCTGACAGCATTAAGTCCCAGCTGATGGATGTGGCCGCTCGTGAAGGGGCTGGCGCGCTGGGTCCGGGTGACGAAAATACGGTGGACATGGTCGGCATGATGTTTGATTTCATGCGCGACGACCGCCAGCTTCCGGCGCCGTTTCAGCAAGCCATGCATCGATTACAGGTGCCATTTCTGCGCGCCGCGCTGAAAAACCCCGAGTCGGTGCTGGCACCCAAGGCGCCAGCGCGGGAACTGCTAGATGTGCTTGGCCAAATGGGCATGGGTTGGACCACCCACAGCGACCGCAAAGGCGAAACCCTGGATACGGTTAACGCTGCGGTTGAGAAAGTCATCAGTGAATTTTGGGACGACCCAAAAGTACTGGAACAGTTGCGTGATGACCTAACGGGTTTTCATGAACGCCAGAAAAGTCTTGCGGAAAAACGGGCCGAGAGGGTCCGCCAGCAAGTTAAAGGTAAAGAGCAATTGCAGTTCGCTCGGCAAAATGTCGCGCGCTTGCTGCAGCGCCGGGTCCGAAACAAGCCCGTCCCCTCCTTGGTCAGCGACCTTTTGCAGCGAGCCTGGGCTCACGTGATGGTACTGACCGCGCTGCGCCACGGCACACAATCAGAACAATGGCGTCGGGTTGTTGCCACGGTCGACGAGCTGATCTGGAGCGTAACCTTCGACAAGAGCGATAAATCGGTTAAGCGTCTTCGAACCCGCATTCCAGTGTTAGCAAAAGCGCTGCGTGGCGGCCTAAAACAGGTCGGCTATCAGGACGCAGAAATTGAAAAAGTTCTGCAAAACCTTAAGAAGCTCTACGTAAACATGATTCGTGAGTCCGGCGATGACCGCATCATGATAGAGGCAGACGAAAGCGGACTGACCATTCGCGGCGAGAATATTGTGGACCAGGCGGTCCTGGATGAAACGCCGGTGGCCGAGAATGACGGCGAGCTCAACCAGTTCTTTGAGACCATCCGCCAGTGGCACACTGGCCAATGGGTCATTTTCCACCGTGACGAAAACGAGCCCATGAGGGCCAAACTATCTTGGATCAGCCCCATAACCGGCCACTATCTTTTTGTTGATCAACGCGGCGTCAAGGCGGCGGAAAAATCCCTGCAGGAATTGGCGGAAGACTTGCTAACAGATCACATTGAAACGATGGACGAAGGAAGCCTGATCAACCGCGCTATGCACTCAATCGCCAGTAACCTGGGCGCCAAAAACGCACCACAAGCCCTTCATTAGCAGCCGAGTTTCCAGTCCCTTGGGGGACTGGGATTGGGTTTTTGAAACGTCACCAACTGTTAAACGCTTTTGCTTGAGCGAGGAACTTGTCGCTATACTTTTTCCGAATTTGCGCATCGGGGATACTCATGGCCACGACAAATTACTCGTCGATCCATCACAGCCATCAGCGATATTGGAAAAGAACTGACGAACCACAATTGGGCTGGTGGCCCTGGGGTTGGTTAGCTCTTCTAGGCCTACTGCTGTTGTTCCTTATTGGGGCTTTAGTCATTGCGCCCCACATGCAGAAGCAAACCGCGGAAGCGGTCACTCAAAGGCTCGCGGCCCACAACGTGACGGTGTTGGATTATGACGGTGACGGCCAGCAGGTCAGTGTTACCGGCATCGCTGAGGCTCCTGATCAACAGCTACTACTGAACAGCGCGACCTCCAGCCGCTGCGACACTTGGGCCGGCAAACTCACCTGCCCAACTCAGGTAAACCTGGAATTGAGCGAACCGGTTGCCCCCCCGGTTGCCCCCCCAGTCGCCCAGCCCACTGAAGTGGTTGCAGTGAAACCAAGGTTGCACAACTTTGAAGCGACCAAAACCACTGACGGTATCGTGCTAACCGGTGAGGTCAGCACCAACGCCATCCACCAACAGTTCGAAAACCAAGCCAGGCAGCGGTTCACGCAGGTCGACAATCAACTCACCATAAGCGGCGAGCTTGGCGCCCAGTCCGATACTCAGGCTCAAGCGCGGGCGCTGTCTGTCTTGGCCTCTTTGCAACGTGGCAATGCGCGCTGGCAGCAGGGCGTATTTAGCGCCAGCGGCATGGTCGAATCAGAACTCAAAGCAACCGCTGAAGGGGCATTCAATAGCCCTGGCTCTGACCTAAATTTGGGTGACCTGACTTTGACTGTGCTGCGAGCTGTCAATGAGTGTAATCAAGCCACCAAAGACGCACTGAATTCAGCAACAGTGAAATTCGCCACAGGTAGCGCCGCGATTGACGCTGCCAGTAAGCCGTTGCTGCAAACCTTGGCCGATATCACCGTGACCTGCCCAGGGGTTCTAACGATTGAAGGTCATACCGACAGTGTGGGTAACGAGGCGGCAAACCAGACCCTGAGCCAAAGCCGGGCTGACGCAGTGCGAAGTGCGCTGATTGGCCTGGGTGTGGATCAACAACGACTGACCGCCGTCGGGCTGGGCGAAAGCCAACCGGTGGCAAGCAATGAAACACCGGACGGCCGCGCGGCGAATCGGCGCATCGTCATGGTCTTTGCTGAAGAAACCCCCTGAAATCAAAACAATTACGTACGTCCGCTGAGGATTCGATATGACTTACCTTCTGGCAAAATTTACCCTGGTTTTTCTCCTGGCTTCGTTGTTAGGCATGGTCTTCGGCTACTGGTGGTGTCGACGCCGGTTTGTAGACGTAAGTTCGAGTCATCAGTCGTTGCTGGGGATGCACGAAGAACAACAAGTGCTGTGGGGCCAACTTTGGGATCGACTTGATGCCAGCGACGCCTCATTGACGCCGAAAGTACGGGAGGTGATAGCCGAAATTCCTCCACCGGCGGAATTGGACTTCTCCGGAATCGAGAGTCGCATTGACACCATTGAGCCGGGGTTTCGGGCCGCATTGGGTAGCATTAAGCCGCCGCCTGATGTGGATCTCAGTGGTCTAGAGAACAGTATTGGGGCACTTAAACGCGATGTCAGCGCGATCGAAACGACCCCACCCACCGATCTTAAGCCGGTGCTTGATGCGGTCTCTCAATTGCAGAAAAAAGTCGATGGCATCAATATTCCTGAAGCGGTCGATCTGGACCCCATGGCCTCGAAGCTTAGTGCCCTGCATCAGTCCGTTGATGCACTCCCGGAGCCCGAAGTGGCCGATCTGACGCCCATTAATAAACGGCTAGATTCGCTTACCGATACGGTGAATGGTTTGCCTATCCCGAAAGACACGGACCTGACCCCGTTGATGACTCGGATAGAGAAACTGCAAAAAACTGTCGACGCCCTACCGGCTCCCAAAGACACCGATTTGGCGCCGGTTAACCAGGGACTCGTATCACTCAACGATACCGTCAAAAATTTGCCCAAGCCTAAAGATACCGACCTCACCCCACTGGTGACTCGGGTTGAGAAACTGCAAAAAACCGTTGACGCGTTGCCGGTACCTAAAGACACCGATTTGGCACCGATTAATCAGCGACTCACCTCCCTCAACGATACCGTCAATGGTTTGCCCAAACCTAAAGAAACCGACCTCACCCCACTGGTGACCCGGGTTGAGAAACTGCAGAAAACCGTCGACGCCCTGCCGGCACCCAAAGACACCGATTTGGCGCCGATTAATCAGCGACTCACCTCCCTCAACGATACCGTCAATGGTTTGCCCAAGCCTAAAGACACCGACCTCACGCCACTGGTGACTCGGGTTGAGAAACTACAAAAAGCCGTCGACGCTCTGCCGGCACCTAAAGATACCGATTTGACCCCGCTAACTCGCAGCATCGCTGAACTAAGAAAAGCGATTGATGGTCTACCAAAACCCACGCCGGCCGCCGATCTCACGCCCATTGCGGAACGCTGCAAAGGCCTGTCCCAACAGATCAGCGAACTTTCCAAGCGTGAGGACCCGCCAGCCGTTGATCTCCAGCCCCTAACGGTTCGACTGCAGCAGTTAGCTGAGCAAGTGGACGGATTGCCTGAGCGTTTCACCTGCACCGCCGCTACCTTGCCGCCGCCACCCGCTGAAGCTGGGCCAAAGTTGTTTAAGAGCGCCGAGCACGGTCCGAAAGATGATTTGAAGAAAATTTCCGGGGTTGGCCCAAAACTGGAACGGCTCCTTAACGCCAATGGCGTCTACTATTTCTGGCAGGTTGCCTCGTGGAATCGGGAAGATATTGAATTTATTGACGACCGCCTGGATGTGTTCAAAGGACGCATTGCCCGTGACGCCTGGGTATCTCAAGCCAATACGCTCAAGCGCGAAACTGGAGCGGCACCCGAACCACGTTAAAAGCGCGAAGCCGCCCTGAAGATTCGCCTCAGGCGGCCTTGGCGGAAATTCGACAACAGATATCTACAACGAAGATTGGCAGGATCGCTGGCAATGTAAGAAGCTACGACAGCATTCACTAGGAATACTGTCATGCCAGAGTCACGTTCGGAGATTGCCAGGCATTGGGCCATTGTGCTTGCCAGTGGTATTGGTATCGGTGCAGGCGTCACGGGGATTCCGTTCTACACCCTTGGACTATTTGTTCAGCCCTTGGGCGAAGAGTTCACTTGGACCCGCGCCCAAGTACAGGGGATGTTTACCGTCTTTAGCGTAGCTGGGCTGCTGGTTGTGCCGATGATCGGCTGGCTCACCGATAACCTGGGCGTGCGCCGACTGGTCCTGCTCTCTTTGTCAGGAACGGTTTTAGGCTATGTCGGGCTCGCCTTGCTGACTCGCTCCATCCCATCGTTTTATCTAGCAGCCGCACTCATTGCCGTACTGGGTGCGGGTACCACGCCCATCACCTGGACCAAAGCCATCAGCGGCTGGTTTGACCGCCAACGGGGGCTCGCCCTTGGGCTTGCTCTGTCCGGTACAGGTTTTGCCGCACTCACCGCACCCAACTATGTGGCCTGGCTGCTCGATCGATTTGGTTGGCGGGAGGCCTACCTAGGGCTTGCCTTAATTCCACTGGTCGCGTTGCCCTTTGTTTACCTGTTTTTGAAAGATCCACCGGGCACAACCGGCGGGCAAAACAGCACTGAGCAGGCTCACACCGGTGTGACCCTTAGTCAGGCCGTACGGGATTGGAAACTGTGGCTGATTTTCCTATCGTTTTTCCTGCTGTCTGGCGCTATCGGTGGCTCCATCCCCAATTTGGTGCCAATGATGATGGACGCGTCCATTGACCGTGGTAAAGCGGCCAGCATTGTAGGATTGATTGGACTGGCGGTGATTGCTGGCCGAGTGGTTGTGGGGTTCTGCATTGACCGTTTCTGGGCACCCGGGGTGGCCGCTGTTGTTCAATCCCTGCCGGTAATATCGGCATTGATCTTAATCCAGCCAGAACTCTCAATACCCCTGGTTAGCGCAGCGGTTATTCTTATCGGCTTTGCCGCAGGGGCAGAATTTGATCTCATTGCCTACCTGGTGGGCCGCTACTTCGGCCTGCGCCACTATGCCAAAATCTATGTAATACCTTACGCCGGCTTCGCCATTGCCGCTGGCATCATGCCAACGTTATTTGGCCATTTATTTGACCTTCATGGCAGCTACACGCTAGTGATGAAAATCTGTGCAGCCATGTTTGGTAGCGGTGCATTGATGCTGTTGGCGCTGGGACGATACCCGCAATTTGGCGCACAACAGCAAGATCAATAAAAAGCGGTGACGGTTTTGGTTTCCAGAAACGCGTCCAGGCCTTCTTCGCCGTATTCCCGCCCCAGGCCGGATTGCTTAATTCCGCCAAAGGGTGCCCGCGGGTCGACAAAGCCATGGGAGTTAATGCCCACAATGCCGGCTTGAAACCGTTGCACCATGGTATTAGCTAATTTCAGGTTGTTAGTCCAAACACTGGCGGCCAGGCCGTACTGGGTTTCGTTTGCCAACTGGGTCAGCTGATCCAAATTGTTTTCATCAAACGGTGTTGCCAGCAACACCGGACCAAACACCTCTTCCTGGGCAATCTCCAATTGGGTGTGAGAGTGCCGCAGTAACGTTGGATGATAGTGATAGCCACCGGTGTCCATTTCAAAGCCGCCGAGCAAAACCTCCACCCCATCCTTCTTAGCGGTTTCCACCAGACCTGAAACCCGCGAACGCTGACTGGCGGTAATGAGTGGACCCATCTGGGTGGCGCCATCCATTGCGCTGCCGATGACCACCTCGCCCATGGCCTGACTGAGTTTCTGAGTAAAGTCACCAATGATGGACTGTTCGACAAATACTTTGGACGGGCACATACAAAACTGGCCGGCGCTAAACACACCCATCATCACCAGGAACTGAATCGCGCTATCCACGTCGGCATCTGACATCACCACAAAAGACGATTTTCCGCCCAACTCCAAGGTCAAACGTTTCAGATTGTCGGCCCCGTCACGCATGATGGCTTTTCCCACCCCCGAAGAACCGGTGAAGGTGATCTTGTTCACATCTGGGTGTTGAGCCAATGCTTGCCCGGCACTATGCCCCGATCCGGTGACCACATTAATGGCCCCCACCGGCAGCCCGGCCTGTTCAAATAGCTGGGTTAGATACAGCGCCGCCAATGGCGCCTGTTCAGCGGGCTTAATCACAATGGTGCAACCGGCGGCCAACGCCGGCGCTACCTTATTGATGTAAAACGACCCCGGCGCGTTCCAGGGCAAGATCGCTCCCACCACACCCAAAGGTTCTTTGAGTGTGTACAGCGAACTTTCCCGACCGGTGAAACTCCACGCCCTGGGGGTTGAGAATGTTTCCCCCCGTATACGCGCTGGTGCGCCAGCGAAATAGTCCAGTGCACTGATCCAACCGTCCACCATCAAACCACCGGTGAGGCTGATTGGAGTGCCAATATCCATGGTTTCCAGCGCCGCCAACATGTCTCGATTGGCGTCCACGATGTCGGCCATTGCCCGCAATACCGCACTGCGCTCTTTGGCGTCCCGGCGTGACCAATCGTTTTCGAAACAGCGCCGAGCCGCGCGGACCGCAGCATCGATGTCGTTGCGCCCCCCATCAGGCACGACGCCAAGTAACTGCCCGGTGGAAGGGTTCAGGGTTTCGATACCGGCATCTGATTGCGCATCGACCCATACGCCGTTAATGAATAGCTGATGATCCTGACCGGCAAAAGCTTGCACCGCGTCAACCGTGTTCGTCGTGATACTACTCATAAAGTGTCCATCAATTCCAAGGCAAAAAAAATCCGGCAGAGAAACTCTGCCGGATTCGGCTCAACCCCTGCTAGTGGGGAGATTAACCGGCTTTAACCGGCGCCGGCGTTTGCTGGCGGGCGTAATTTTCCAAGCTTGAAAGGCTGGGGTCTTCCCACTTATCTGGCGCGGTAAAGAACTTCGGAAAATGCTTCTTGCCATAGGCCATCACTTCAGGTGAGACCATGTCGAAGTTACTGAAGCCACCCATCGTACCCTGATAGTAAATATGACCAGGGGCCTGTCCCATTAACATCCAGGGGAGCCATGGGGTAATACGGCCCCAGCTACCTGAGTAGTTCACCGACAAGTTGCTGTCATCTTCGATGTCTTCACGCCGAATGATAAAGCGGAACATTTCCGATACCCGGTTCATTTTTCCACCGGATTCCCGAGGCCATTTGTCTGGCTGCAGCGCTGACGGATAATACAGGTGAATATCGGACGCTAAGGTCACCGTATTGGACTCGGTTACCTTCCACGGCAAGACGAACGGGAATTCTGGACGTTTGTCCTCGTCGTTAAGTCCACCATAACTTGGGGGCTGGGGAAAAATTGTACGAATGACATGGTTGAATGGGTCGTTGTACACCGGAACCACTTTCACCGTTTCATTGGTGTAGGGGTTAGTGAATTCTTCCAGTACTTCACCGGTCGCCAAATCTTTGTAGAAAACCGTCTCTCGCAACAGCTTCTGATAGGATCCATCACCGTTGTCGATGAGTCGTGCAGCGGAGTAACCCTCAAAGCCCATCAGCGGCTTCACCGCCTCGCCGTCACGAACTCCGTGAACCACGCCGCTGTACCAACCATGCTTCTGAGATTTGAAATCCATGTGGCCTAGCAATCTCGCGTAGGCGTCCCGGTTCCATTCAGGGTCGCGGTATTTCTCAGGTAATCGAGGGTCGAATTTCGGTCCTGGACCAAACGCCGCTTGGGAAGTCTCAGGCATCAAACCCAAAGCAGCACCGCCCAGCAGCGCACCTCCAGCGATAAGCCCAGCACCCATAAAATGACGGCGGTCAGGATTGGGTTGGCGATCCGAGGAATCACTCACGGCATTTCTCCACATTAGTCGTTGTCTAATACTCAAGTATCAACGCTGAGCAGAGCCACCACAATTCAATTTTGTTATAGCTGATGTACCATTATCCGCGGTAGCATTTCCCGGTGGAATACTGCCCAATATATGCAGGAAATATATTAAGGACTCTTGCCATGCTAAACACCTTCCAACAACAACGGCACCCGGCGCTTCCGACCGCCAGTCATGACGACAACGCCCGGCAGGAGTTTTCTAAGAGTTTAAAGCAATTTGTCCAGGATCAATTGCTGCCGGGTCTGGCGCCGGTCTATCAACGCCGAGCGAAAAAATTTGCCGCTGAACATGGACGCGAACCCAAGGATCGACGAGAAGTGCGCAAGTTCATGATTGGCGATCCCTACTTCCAGTCTTACGCCAGCACCAACCGAGTCGCACAGGAACTGCTATGGGAATCGGTGATACCCAGCATCCAGCGCCAACAACCCTCACTCAATGAAGCCGCAACAAAACTATCGGCCAAAAACAATGCGGAACTGATGATTGATGCTGAGATGGAGGTCCCACGCTACATCAGCGGGATTGATATCCACTGTATGCCCGGAGGTTACGCCGGCAGTGCCAGCGAGCAAGATGTCAGTACGGCGCTACTTTACGACCGGGGCGTTTATCTTTATGCCATGGGCTACATGGGTCCAATGAATGACGACCTGGGCCGTTCGGTATGCAACTATATTCGGCGCAACCTGCCTGGGCTTAAACCCCTGCGCATCCTGGACATGGGCTGCACCGTGGGTCATTCCACACTGCCCTACAAAGAGTTCTTTCCTGAGGCAGAGGTCATCGGAATCGATGTGGCTGGCCCTCAGGTTCGCTATGCCCATGCGCGGGCGGGCGGCCTGGGAATGGATGTAAGTTTCCAGCAGCGCGATGCCTCCGATACCGATTTTGAAGCGGAAAGTTTTGATCTGGTGGTGAGTCATATCTTGCTGCATGAAACATCCAACAAAGCCATGCCAGCCATATTCAAAGAATGTCACCGATTACTCAAACCCGGTGGCGTGATGATTCACGCCGACCTGCCACCGTTTGACCGCTGCGATTTGTTTTCCGAGTTCATCCTGGATAATGAAACCCACTACAACAACGAACCCTTTTGGGGGCCGATGCGCGATGTTGATCAAATTCAGCTGGCTATCGATGCGGGATTCGAAAAATCGAACATCAGCATGGATACCGCCCCCATGGCTTCAATGGAGTTAGCTGCCGCGGCAGCGGCTGGCTATGATCCGGAATCTGCCAGCGAGGTGGCCCAACGGGAATTTGAGGCCGGCGAGTTTGCGCCGGGCGGCGGCTGGGAAGTATTGATTGGTCACAAAAAGGCATCCTCATGACGGATATGCGACGCTACCCTAAGGGTTCGCGCCCGCAGTTTTTCGACGATCCAGCCATGGATCAAGCCATGTCGATGATTATGGTTTTGGCCAGTGAAGTCAGCGTGCTTCGCGATCGGCTCGATACCTTCGAGCGACTCAGCGAAGCTGGCAAAGGCCCCTCTCAGGCTGACATCGAACAATTTGTTCCCGACGAGCAATGCTTAGGCGCTCGGGAGGCAGCTCGCCAGGATTTCTTCCAACGATTGTATTTTGTCGCCAACAAGCGCGCTCAGGAAAACGCTGAAGCCGATACTCGGGATCGCTACCAGTCTGTACTCAATCACACCCAAGAAAAGTGAACCGGGAGATCTCATTGCCGTTTACCACACGAAATTATCCAGCGTCTTTCTGGGGCCTGATCAACTGGGTTTTAGCCCTGAGCCTGCTCAGTGGATGTGCAAGCATGCAGCCGTGCAGCGACTCAGCCTTACCGGTGACAAAAACCGAGCACACCTTAGTCCATCCCGACGGACGAGAGACTGCCGTTACCCTCTGGCAGCCTAGCCGAGCTGGCCAATACCCACTGACTACTTTCTCCCATGGCGCATTTTCGGCCCCCGAGCGTTACGAGGTGGTGCTTCGAGGTTTGGCCGAAATGGGATTGGTGGTGCTGGCACCGTTACATATTGATTCGGAGTTGCTGGCCATCGACCCACCCCCTGCCCAGGACAAAGTCTGGCGCAGTCGGAAACAGGACATTACTGCGTTGTTTTCGCCGACGGCAGAAATCCTAAGCTACTTAAACGAAGGGGTTACGCTGAGTAAAACCCGGCTGGCCACGGGCCATTCCTATGGCGCATTTGTCGCCCAGGTCGTGTCGGGGGCTTTGGCCGTCGGAGACACACCCGGCGAATTCTTAGTTGACGTTGATGCGGTGGTGGCAATATCTCCGCCGGGCCACTTACCGGGTTTTATTGAACCTGGGGCCTGGAAAACCATGGATCGACCTCATCTGCTGATTACCGGCACCGGCGATATTTTTCCCGGGTTTATGGAAGATTGGCAAGAGCACACCAGCGCCTGGAATGAAGCACCTGCGGATGACCAGTGGCTTTGGGTGGGTGAGGATGTGGATCACTATTTTGGCAAAGTGTTCGGCAGACTCCAGCGGGAGGTGCCGGCTCAAACCGAGGCTTTTGATCAAGCCATGGCGACTACTCAACAGTTTCTCGCCACTTATCTGGATGGGGGTCTCAGTGTGTGCTCCAGTCCTATCCAACCCGGTAAAACAGCCATCGCGTCACTTAAGCGCCGGTAACTCGTTCATTTCGAAAGACCCTAAATACCAGGACACATCATCATGGCATCACCGTTGACCCTGACCCATCGCCTCCCCATTCAGTGGCTTCTCCTAACCTTAGCCATGGTGAGCATGTTGGTAGTATCGGGCTGCGGAACTGATACTCCGGCGCCTGTCGAGGGGCCGGCTAAGAACCCAGATCAAGAGCCGGCGACCAGTGCCGTTGCTGAGGCACCAGACCCCGTATTTCTGCGCAATATGGCTGCCATGCAGAAACAGCCGGGGGTGACTGAAGTTAACTGGCGTCAGCCCAAGGAAACGGTTGCAGGGGTTTCCGATTCCGTGAAACAAGAGCCCACAGGGTTCGCCGCATCGATGGCTTTCACCAAAGCCGCTGACTACCACAATCAACATGGTGGTCTGGGCCTGATGGTTTGGCACAAAGGCGCCTTGGCGGCACAAACCTTTTCTGATGAGTTAACCCCAGAACAGCACTTTTCAACCTTTTCCATGCACAAAAGCGTTCTGGCAATCGCCATCTTGGCCGCCATCGAAGATGGACTCATCAGCAGTATTGACGTACCCGTTGGTGACTACATTCAAGAGTGGGCAGGCGATCCTAGAGGTGAGGTGACCCTACGCCAGTTCTTGACCCACAGCAGCGGTCTCAAGCACTTCGCTTTGGGTGGTGAAAGCCCCGAGGCGGCGAATTTGATGCTGTCTTCAAAAGTGTCCCAAACCGCCCTCTCCTTTCCTCTGGAATTTGAGCCAGGAACCCGCTTTAACTACAGCAATGCCAACAGCCAGATCGCCGGTATCGTTTTGGAGCGGGCGCTAGCGAAAAGTGGGCGTCGCTATGCAGATTACCTGGCATCGCGCATCTGGCAACCGCTAGGCAATGCACCCGCTGCCCTTTGGCTTGAGGCCGAGGGTGGTAGTTCTCGATATTACTCCGGCCTGGAAGCAGGCCTGGCAGACTGGCTTCGAATCGGAGTCATGTTGGCAAACAATGGCTTGGTAGCTGGAAAGACTCTGCTTAGCCCGCAGTCAATGGCGACACTCACCGCGCCCAGTGCCATCAATAAGTCTTATGGCCTGCATCTGTGGCTGGGCAATGATTGGCACCCGCAACGTCGCTACGGACCAGAAACGTCCGTGACCATACCCCATGAGGCACCGTATTTGGCGCAGGATGTTTGGTTTTTCGATGGCTTTGGCGGCCAACGGGTGTACGTTATCCCCAGCGCTGAACTGGTGATCGCCCGGGCCGGCAATGTGGACTTAAGCTACGATGACTCGGTGATCGTGAACACCTTGCTGCGCGGGCTTAACGACGAACAGATCGCCAATGACCTTAAGGCTTATCGCAGCGGCGCAGCCGAAGCCACCTATGACGCTCGATTTGCCCAACTGGTGGAGCAAGCACGCTTAGGCAGCGGACTTACCGGGTACGATCCACTAATCCCATTACCTGGGGCCGAAACAGTGACCCCACTGCCCAGAGATGCCGCCAGTGCACCGTGGTTAGATGCTGCAACTCGTCAATGGTTAGACGAGTTTGGCGCTGGAAACAATTCCCAGGCCATCATGGTGTGGCAAAAGGGCAAGGTGATCTATGAAAACTACTTCGGCGAGACCCAACCCGACACCTTGATCATTACCCGATCCTTGTCAAAACCCATTTCGATAATGGCGATGGGAAGAGCGCTTAAACGAGGATTCATCCCTTCGCTGGATCAACCGGTAGACCAGATCTTTACCGAATGGCAAGACAGCGAAAAATCCTCCATGACCTTGCGTCATCTGCTGCAAATGCGTTCGGGTTTAGCACGCCAGGGCCAAGCGATGGAGCCCGAGTCTTACCTAAACCGGTCCTACCTCCACCCCTATCATATTGAGGTCATCTTGCATGACTACCCCATGGAGCACGAACCCGGCATCCGCTACGACTATTCCAATGCCAACAGCGAACTCGTTGCGCCGATTATTGAACGCACAACCGGACGGCGCTACGAAGACTGGGTTACCGAGGCAGTATTGGAACCTCTGGGAGCGGCCGGTGGACAAATTTGGGTGAACCGGATCGGCGGTACGGTGCACTCGGGCTGCTGCGCCCTGTTGCCCGCCGAGACCTACCTGAAACTATCGGTGCTGGTCATCAACGATGGGATGTGGGAAGGCGAGCGCTTGCTGCCCGAAGGTTTTGTAGACGCCATCACCAGCCCAACCCAATACAACCCCCATACGGGTATGGGCATGTACGTGGCTGGACCTTATGTGGAAAACCGCGGTGCCGCCAATCCCGACATACCCTTTGGCCACACTCTGCACTCAGAGCCTTACCTGGACAAAGACCTGTACCTGTTTGATGGCAATGGACATCAGGTGAGTTACCACATTCCTCGCCACGACCTGATTATTCTGCGGGTGGGTGTACGTCCACCCAGCGAGATTACCTGGGACAACACTGAATTGCCCAACCGATTGCTGCGCCAATATGCCAGCGCAACGGGCTCCAAGTTAGTGCCACAAGAAGCGGGCACTACTGAGTAATCTAGACGAATTTTTTGGGCGTTTTTTAGGCTAAGGACGCTGCGTTTTCGCCGGCGAGGCGGCCTAAGGTCGTGGCCGTCAGCAGGCCATTGCCAGCCATATAACCCCAACAGGAAGGTCCGGAAATTCCTCGGGCCGCGCCGCCGCCGGCAAACAGATTAGGTAGCGGATTTCCTGCCTCGTCCAGCACCCTGGCGTCACCGTCTACCACCAGCCCACCCTGGGTATGAAACAGCGCACCGGTCACCCGAACCCCATAGTATGGCCCACGTAAAACCGGCCGGGGCGCAAAGCGGCGACCGAAGGAATCCGGCTCACCCGATTGGGTTAACTGGGCAACGTTTGCAACGGTTTGTTCAAGCCCATCAGGATCAATGTCGAACACGCTGGCAAGATCGCTTAACGACTCTGCGCTGCGCACAGCCTTAGCCGCGATGGCTTCACGATAGTCGTCAAACTCTTCCATTAACTCATGGAGTCGTTGATCGTAAATGGTAAAAGCCACGTTGTCGGGCTGGCGTAAAACGTCCACCGCTTGCTCTGAGTAGCCTCTGGCCTCATTGGAAAAACGCAGACCCTGTCGATTGACCTGGAACCCACCTTCCATGATGACCGGCCAAAGAATGGGAATCGCATGGCCATCGGCCAGACCGCCGTGTCCTTGATAAGACGCCATATCCGCCACCGCAGCGCCCAGCGCTAACCCCCAAGCAATGGCATCACCTTTATTGCCTGGATGGCCAAAGAACACGCCATTGGCGATCTCCGGCATAAACTGAGCCACCTTGTCCGGGTCACCGGCAAAACCGCAGCAGGCCAAAATCAAGGCTCGACATCCCACGTCTTCAATGCTGCCATCGGGCCGTTGGCAACGCACCCCAACCACCCGGCGATCCTCATCAGCAAATACATGGCTAACCGGCGCTTGGGTTAAGATCCCGGCCCCTGCATCTTCAGCTGCCTGCTGCAGCGATCCCATCAGTTCGGCGCCGGTGCGGTTGGGCGTTCCGTGCATCCGTTTAACGCTGTGACCCGGATACAAAAAGCTGTCCACTAAAGACAGTGGCACACCAGACTCAGTCAGCCAGTCAACAGTTGTGCCGGAGGCCTCCGCCAGTGCTAGGACAACAGATTCATCGGTTTCGCCGCGAGTTTTTCTCATCACATCCTGAGCGAATAACTCGGGACTATCACTGATCCCCGAGGCTATTTGCAGCGCACTACCGGCAGCGGGGATCAATCCTGTGGACATTGCAGTGGTACCTAACGGCGTGGAATCGCGCTCCAGGACCAAGGTTTCCACCCCGGCTTGGGCCGCCGCCAGAGCCGCAGATAAGCCGCAACCGCCAGCGCCCACAACCACAACCGGAACCTCAAAACCAAAGTTAGCTTCACTGGCTGACAATACAGACATCAGCTGGAGCCGGCCTCCAGAGTCGGTGCCAACACTCGGGCAATAAACGCCTTTCGCTGTTGATCAAGTTCCGCTTCCTTAGTCTCGTCTGGCTGCAGTGAATCCACTGTCTCGGCGACGGAAATTCCAGCATCTTCCAGCACCTTTTCCAGCATTGCGGCGCGGTCTTTTACCACCCATAGTTCTTGCATCAGATTCAGCACTATTTGAAAGGTGGCATCGGTGTTGGCGTTTGTGGTCATCTCAAACTCCTCAAGCGGATGGCTTACGGGCGATGGTGACCCAAGGGTATTGACGCTCACCCAAGCCATAGGATTTGGCATCTTCAAAACCCACATCGAGGGCCAGCGCAGCCAGATCTAGACTGGCGGCCTCCCGCCAATAGGGCTCGCCACCGCGCTGGGCGCCGGCATTGGTGCGCCACTGGGCCAGTTTTGGCATGGCCCTAAATGGCGCCACATCGCTCATCATCATGGTGCCACCGGGCTGCAAAACCCGCAGGGCTTCGGAAAAAATCTCGCGCGTGGCTGCGGCCGGAAGCTCGTGCAGCAGAATATAGGAGGTGACAAGATCAAAGCTGTTGTCATCCAAACCGGTGTTTTCGGCATTGGCCTGGATCAAACGCCAGCTTAAGCCTCGTTCATTGCCGAAACGCTGAGCCTGTTCCAACATGGGCAGTCCCGGGTCTATGCCGGTCAGATGCGCATCGGGGTATGCTTCGGCCAGAGCGATGGTGAAATGCCCGCTGGAGGTTCCCATTTCCAAAATGTTTTCAAATTGCGCATCACCCAGCTCGTTCAAGACCTCTCGGCGCTGCTTGAAGATCCCACCCGGGAAATTTTTCGCCACGTACTTGGGATGAATGAGCTCGCCATGGACAAACCCTTGGTGCTCACGGACCCAGCCTCCAGTGGTTCGGTGAAAGTCCACACCCTCCCAGTAATCCGGCGGTTGAAAATCCGCGCGAATTTCAATCTGAGTACCCCCTTGGCGTAGGCGCTCGAAATGGGGTTCAAGCTCGCCTTGAATTTCTTTAAAGGCGTCATGGGTAATGACACCGTGCTGGTCTCCCGACCATTGCCCGATGGCCTGCCCGAAATAGTGCTGGGAGTCTCCCTTGAGCTTAGTTGCCATTGTTTCAAGCTGAGCGTCAAAATCGTCCGGAAGCTCAACATCAGCGATGCGGTGACCCACACTCATCTGCAACTGCGCGCTGAAAGCGGTTAGGTCCGCGGCAAAATCGATACTAGCGCGTCCGCGCTGTCTAAGATTGAATTCCATAAGGTGTTTCTCATTAAAAGATGATGGCAAGCCAGGGTTAAGCAGCCTTCACCTCAATACTGACGAACCAACGAGGCGCAAGCAATAGCCCGCGCTATCAATTTCGCGTTAGTAGGTATACACAATAGAGATAGGCAGCTTGACTGCGAAAATGTTACAAAACGAACGGTTGGATCAAAAGGATCGTTGCTGGCTTTTCGCCAACGATCGTTTCGCCGTTCATCACATCATGGGCCGAGCGGTTTCCCAGAACCTTCTCAAACCTCTACTGACCAAGGAATGAAGAATTTCATGAGCAATATGTCCCACGCACTTTCCGCTCGACTGAAATTGTTTTGGGGCAGTGGCGCCATGGGCGTCGCTATGCTGATGAATGGCGTGTCCTTCCTTATTCTGATTTACCTGGTGAGCATCCTGAAATTGGACCCAGCATTGGCGGGCACGCTGATTTTTGTGTCCAAAATCATTGACGCTATCAGCGACCCTATTGTTGGAATGCTGAGTGATCGTTCCAACTTCAAATCCGGGCGCCGTCGTCCGTTTATGTTTGTTGGCGCCTTTCTAGCCGCCAGCTCATTTGGTTTTTTATTCGCCATTCCCGAATTTGACAGTCAGACCGTCACTGCGGCCTACGCCTTTGGTTGCTTGGTCTTCTACACCATAGGTTATACGGTCTTCAACGTTCCCTACATGGCCATGTCCGCGGAGATGACCGATGGCTATGAAGAACGCACATCGTTACACGGCTATCGGGTGGGTTTCGTCTCTCTGGGCAGCGCTTTGGCCGTCGCCGGTGCGCCATTTGTGCTCGAACTTCTGGGCCAGAGCCGGGATTCCTACATCATTATAGGGGTCGGCATGTCGGCCATCATTTTTGTCTCGCTGATTACCTGTTACGCGGGCACCAAAAGTGCCCGAGCCGTAGAACGCGTGGAGACTCATCACAATTTTCTAAGCCAGGCATCGCTGCTATTTTCCAACCGACACTTCGTCACCCTAATAGCGGTCAAAGCCTTGCAGCTGATAGGCATTATGAGTACCGCTTCGGTATCGTTTATCTTTTTTAAGCAATACGTTGGGATGGACCTAAGGTTTCTCGCCGCATCCGCGGTGCTCAGTACCTTAACCACATTGTTAGCGGTGCCCTGGTTCAAGAAATCGGCGGATCGCTACGGCAAGAAAAACCTCTATTTTTTCAGCGCCGGGCTCACCGTTTTGGTCAACCTCAGTTGGATGTTGGTGGAACCAGCCCCCGCCATGAGCGACTTTTTACCTGGCTATTTTGTGCGAATGGCGTTAAGCGGCGTGTGCATCGCTGGTAACGTCATGCTGGCCATGTCCATGCTCACTGACACGATTGAGTATGACGCACGGATCACTGGCATGCGGCGGGAGGGAATTTACGCCGCCATGTACAGTTTTGTGGAGAAAATGGCCGCCGCGCTGGCGCCTTTTATAGTGGGTTGGGCACTGAGCTTGGCCGGTTACGATAAATCACTGGGTGCCGATGAACTGCAGACTGGCAATGCCCTGTTTGGGATCATGTTTGGTAAAGCCTACCTGCCTGCCATCATGATTGGTCTGAGCATGGTGGTTTTGCTGTTTTTCAAATTAGACAAGCAGACCCTGCACAACACGCCCCAGGCGGCCACGCCAAGGGGCGCAACCTCGTAGTACTAACCTGTCGACCTGCAACGCTCGTATCATGTCGAGCATTGGCATGGCCAGCGGTGAAATAACCGTCAGAGATGAAGAGAATATGCTGCTCGGGTATCCCGGGAAAGCACGTAGAACCCACCAAGTTTGCCATAGTTAATCCGCGTATCGTCATCAAGATAAACGATATCGGAATACAGGGCCGGTGGACGGAACTCCACATCTAGCGGCACCTCTGGGTCAATCCCAAAGGCGGCCCGGAAGTCAGCATCATCGCGCCCGTCTGTGCAGAACAAGGCAACCCGGTAGAAGGCCACACCATAGCGTTGGGGATTGTCGTCAGCACCTTCGTAGCGCCCAAACATCACCACAACCGCGCTGGCATCTCCTGCCTCATTGCTGACGTGGACAACATTGTTATAAGCCCGGTTTTCTACATCAATTTCTTGCAATAAATCGGTCACCCGAGCAGGAGTACTTGGGAGATTGCCAAAGCTCTGCAACTTAAGGTTGGTTAAGTGCATCATCGGTTGGTTATCCGAGTGTTTTGCGCCAAAACTGGCGAAACGTGAGCGCCAAACCCCAGCGGCAGCTGGCAGGTCGTTGATGGGCTCGGGCACAGCGGTGTGCTGACACAAATCGTCGCACCAAGATTTCAACTGATCTTTCTCTTCTTCACTGATCAAGGCTGACTCGTCCATGGGGTCGAGAAATCCAAAAATCCGCTGCTTTATTTCCGTTGCATCGCTCATTGACGTTTATTTCCTCTATGCAGGGGTGATGTGTCCCTGATGATTGTCCCGATACCAACTGGCCAGTTCTTCCCGTGTTGTCCACCACACGCCATCCAGACCTTTGGCAAATTCCAGGAATTCTCGCAGCCCTCTGACCCGATAGCCTCGGCCGGTCACGTGGGGATGCAGACCAATGTTCATCAAACGCCCACTGCTTGCACCTTCGTGATGCAACTGGGTCAGCTCCTCAATCAACACATCGCGAAACTGGTCAGTGGTATAACCTCGCCGTGTCAGCAGGGTGAAGTCATTAATTTCGTTGGAGTAGGGAACGCCAACCAAAGGGCCATTTTCGGTATCGATCATATAGGGCTGATCGTCATTCATCAGGTCGCAGTAAAACTCCAGACCATTGGCCGCCAAAATCCCTGGTGTGGCCAAAGTGCCCCGCAACGACGACGACAACCAACCTTTAGCTGCTCGACCAACATGACTTTTGTACATCTCCAGGGTGCGCCCGATAACCTCGGCTTCTCGCTCCGGGTCGCCAGAAAAATCGGTGAGCAGTTCTCCCTGCTCAAAGTTATGCGCTAGTAGCTCCCAGCCCCGCTCAAGGCAGGCATCAACCATCGGCCGACGACGCTCAAAGGTCACCGCATTAGTAGTGCAACTGGCCTGCACACCCATCTCGTCGAACAAGTCATAAAGACGCCAGATACCGACCCGCTGGCCGTACTCCCGCCAGGTGTAATTGGGATAGTCAGGAACTCGGCCCGGCAGCACATCGGGCAAGATCGCCGGTCCGCCGGCGTAATAGGCCCGGTCGGTGTCTTTGGTCAGATCCCAGGTTTCCAGATTGAAGGTGAGTATCAGCGCAACGCGAGCACCGTTAGGGAATTGCAAAGGGCCGCGTTGAGAAATAGGACTGTAAGGGTATTGCACGTCAGTGTTGCTCCAACAGCTGGCCGAAGCCTGCTACTTTGTCGTTGATGCCATTGGCACGCAGCGCATGCCAGTAGGTTGCTGTATTAATCGCAATAACCGGCTTGGCCAGCCAGCGCTCCGCCGCCGCTGCCAACCGAACCATGGAGAGGTTGGTGCCTACCTGGATCAGTGCATCCACGTCGTCACCGTCCAGGTCTTTCAATGTTTGCACTAAGGTTGCCTCGGGGACCTTCGCAATGGCGGTCCAGCTAGGGCATTGCAGACAATGATCACGAACCGTTTCATAACCATAGTCAGCAAGAAAGTTGCGAACCTCTGCGTTGGCAACCGGGTAGTAAGGCGACAGGAAGGCAATTTTTTTAATTCCACCATAGGCCTTTAGCGCAGCGGCCAGGGATTCAGAGCCGATGGATATTCCCAAGCCAGAGACTTGCTCGATATTTTCACGCCAGCGCCTGCCCCCTTCTGCACCGCCATAAAAAGTCACCGCCGACATGCCCATCACCAAGTAATCCGGAGCACAGGTCTTTACACCGTTAACTGCGTCTACGGTGTTTTTTGAAATTTCCAGCGTGCCCGCGGTAAAGGTCTCGTCAGAGATTGCGTTGGCATCCTGAACCACAATACGGCTGTAGTGGTTGGTCACACCCACTGGCCGCAGGTCGTCGAAATCCGGTTGCACTACAGTATTGGTAGAAGGGCCTAAAACGCCAAATAGGGCTCTATAGCCCAGCACATCAGTCATTAGTCTATTTGCTCCGCGTCTTTAGTGAATTGAGCGTGGATTGGCACATCAAGTTGTCAAAACGCCATTTGGGGCCATCCCCTGTGGCCAATATTTTTCGAAGCGACGGGCGTTGCCATCCGCCAATTAATGGCCTCGCGCCGACCAGCATGACATCAATCATAAGCACAACTGCCTCAAGAAGCTGGCCGCGCCTAAGTGTAACCGCCGCCGCTGAAGGCCATGATGCATTTTTTCGATGTTGGTCATCATGAATTGGGATGGGGAATCGTGTTTTCCCCACCGGCACCCTGATTGGCTCCACAATCGCTACCCTGCCGCTCGCCTACCGTCCCTCAGGACAATTTTGACTCAGCGCTCTATTCTCAGCGCCAACTGAGGTAAACTTCGTAGCTATGGATTTACGCCAGCTCCGATATTTTCTTGTCGTCTCAGACCAGGGCAGTTTTACCCAGGCCGCCGAGCGGATACCGATTGCGCAATCGGCGCTCAGCCGGCATATGCGGCTGCTGGAAGAAGAGCTGGGGGTGCAATTGTTGATTCGCACCGGTCGTGGGGTCACGATGACCGAGCAGGGTGAATTTCTTTACGAACGAGCCCGCTCAGTGCTGGCCCAGCTGGAGGATACCCGACGCAACCTTCAGAGCTGGTATGACAATCCCGCAGGCGTTGTTCGAATTGGCATGCCGCCGTCAACGACGCTGGTGATGGCTGCCACCCTGCTTGAGCGGATGAAAAACCAGCACCCGGATATCACGGTGCGTTTAACCGAAGGGCTAAGCGCCACATTATCGGAATGGCTAGCCGCTGACCGACTGGATTTGGCCGTATTATTCGAACCACCCAATAACACCTCCTTGTCGGCTCACAAAATCGGCCAGGAAGAGCTCTGCTTAGTCGTGAACAATGAGCAAAAGATCCCCGACCCGGTATCCATTGAGAAAATGGCCAAACTGCAGTTGATTGCGCCGTTTGAAAAAAAGGGCATTCGCAATCGGATGGCTGAGGTGTTTAAGGAAGCTGGACTGGAGTTTGAACTGGCCTACGAACTGGATGCGCTGCCGGCCATGAAAGACTTGGTAAGAGCCGGCGCTGGCGCCGCCATCCTGACCCGCTCATCGGTTGTGCGCGACGTGCAGCGAGGCATATTGGCGGCCCGTCATATCGATTCGGACAGAATGAGCTTTGATGTGCTTCTGGCGTACTCTAGATCCTCCCGCCATAGCCGGGCAGCGAGGGCAGCTGGGGCAGTGATTGAAGAATCGGCGCCAGAATTTTTCGCTCAGCACGACGCTGACTAGCCGCATACCCCGTGTTCCATGCCACCGATCGGTCGGCTAAAACTCGATTTCGTGCATTTTGGGCTGGATCTGCTAAATTTCCCTTTATCCCTAGCTGCGTCCTAGTGCCCATGAAACCTCAACCTTGGTTGGTTTTGAGTGCGATTATTTTGACCCTGTGCTTAAGCGGCAAACAAACGCCACTGAACAGTGCATTGGCTCAGAGCGCCCTAAGTACGCCTAAGTCGGAACAGCAGTCAGAGCACTGGGAGGTGCATGCCCATCACAGGCTGGTTCAAAAGGGCGTTGCTGACATCTCTGCCAGCAGCAATGGCTCTTGGTTTGATCCTGCCACCTGGTCCACGGGCGAAATTCCTACCTCGGGTAGCAATGTGCAGATTCCTGCCGGTTTTTCAGTGATCTACGATGGCATCAGTGACGAGTCCATTGGCCAGGTTAACGTCGAAGGGGCGCTACAGTTTTCTACCACTCAAAGCTCTCGTCTGGTGGTCGACACATTAACCGTAGATGCTGCGGGACTGTTACTCATCGGCCAGCTGGATGACCCTATTCCAGCAAACGTGGCGGTGGAAATACTCATCGCCGATAACGGCGACCTAAATCCAGCAGAGGACCCAGCACTGATGGGACGTGGGCTGGTTGCCAGTGGCGAGGTTCGCATTCATGGGGCGGAAAAAACCGTCCACGGCAAAGTGGCCACTGATCCAACGGCCGGTGACACTGCCATCCAGATGGCGCAGGCACCGCAGAACTGGCAGCTTGGTGACACCCTGGTGATTGCTGGCACCCATTATTCAGGCTGGCGCTGGGATAACGATATCCGCCAAGTACGCTACTTTGGCACCGAAGATGAGGTGGTGACGATAACCGCAATTGATGGCAACCAGGTGAGCTTCACGCCCGCGCTAGTCTACAACCACGGGACACCTCGAGCCGACCTGAAAACCTCGGTAGCCAACTTTTCTCGCAATGTCACCATCGCCACGCAGGACCCTTTGGTTGCTCGTGAACGCCGTGGACACGTGATGTTTGTGCATAACGACAATATTGATGTGCGATACGCCGCCTTTCGTCACCTGGGGCGCACGAGCAAGTCGTTTCTCAGTCTTGAAGCGGCCGACTTTAATTCTGTCGCGCCCGACAGCAACGTTCGCGGCCGGTATCCCTTACACATACACCGAGCCGGGATTTCCGACCCAAGAAATCCCGCCGTTGTTATCGGCAATGCAGTATTCGGCTCACCCGGTTGGGGCTATGTGCATCACGATAGCAACGCGATTTTCCATAACAATGCCTCGTTTGACACCTTTGGCGCGGGCTACGTTGCCGAAACCGGCAACGAAATTGGCAGCTGGACCCATAACATTGCGATCAAAGCGGAAGGTAACAGCGCCTTCAACCCCAAAAACGGCAATGACGTTGAACTGTTTGATATGGGCCGCACCGGTGACGGATTTTGGTTTCAGGGGCGGATGGTTAAAAGTGTGGGCAACATCGCCGCCAGCGTGAACCATGGCTTTGTATACCTACACCGGGGCACTGGCATGCTGGGCTTTGACAACCAGGCCTTCACCCTGCCCGAAGCGTTGCGCCGAAACGGCCAGTCCGCGCCGGACGACGCACCCATACTGGGGTTTCATGACAACGAGAGTTTTGCCAGTACTGTGGGCTTGTACGTGGTGAAGGCCAATCCGAACCAACAACATGACATCCACTCCCATCTCTCCCAGTTTTTAGCCTGGGAAGTGCGGGCTGGCGCCGCATTGGAGTACACCTCTCACTATCTGCTGGAAGATTTTGACGTTGTGGGCAAAGCGCCTGAACCCTTCAGTGAAGCTGCCTTTGGTATCGACTTTGGCACCAACACCTCCGACATGGTGATTCATCGGGCAACCATCACCAACTTTGAAACAGGCATCGGGCTGGCGAAGGATTTTACTGACCCTTCGGTACTACCTGGCGCCAACCAATACGTCACGATCGACATCACGATGAACAACGTGGCTAACGCCTATGACAATTACGACCCAGCGCTGGATCAATTGTTGACCGGTGCAAATCTGGTACTCGGGCGCTTTCAAGTTAACCTGGACAATCAGCCGCTGGAATTTTTGTCACCAGCAACCTCTGCGGGTTCTGGTGTGGTCTACACCGGCAACAAGCTAGATAGCATTGGCAGCACACCGATTCCAGCGGGCACCGATAGTATCGGCACACCCGTGTTCGACATGATTACCATCTGCGCCCAGGACGGTTATTACCGCACCGCCAGCGGCGATGCTTATGCGGTAGAAGAGGAATACTTTACCGATCGAGCAACCGGTGAGGTGCACAAACTGGGACTAAAAACTCGTTTGGGACCGCAGGTGGATAACGTTTTGGGTAATCAGTTTTCCGCCTGGTCCGACGCTTTTCAACGAGGAACCATCAACCTTGCCAGCCTACCTCCGGTGGCAGTAGACGATGTGGCCAGCACTTCCGTGGATCGTCCAGTGATCATCAACCTGACAAACAATGACAGTGATCCGGAGAACAATCCGATCAGCATTGACGGCCTGCTGCAGCCGATTCACGGCCTGGTATTTGATAACGGCGATGGTACGGTTTTGTACCGACCCGACTACGATTTTGTTGGTACCGACAGCTTCCGTTACTGGGCCTCTGACGACCAAGGCAATTTCACCCCTGGCACGGTCACGGTGTCTGTTGGACCTGTCAGCCTAGACGCGCTGTTCTCAGACGGCTTCGAATAACCATCTTTCTTTTGGTCGCAGGCGCAATCGGTAAACCGCCGTTTTCGTGACTATTTTTTGACCGGCTTTTGCCAACCCTCAATCACTGTTTGGCGAACTCTGGAAATAGTGAGTGATTCGCAGGGTGCATCCTGGGTCAGGGTTGTTCCCGCACCAACGGTAGCGCCAGACCCCACTTTCACCGGCGCCACTAACTGGGTATCGGAGCCTATGAATACACCGTCTTCAATCACTGTCAGATGCTTGTTGACACCATCGTAGTTGCAAGTAATTGTGCCAGCTCCAATGTTGACCTCCTGGCCAATTTTGGCATCACCTAAATAAGACAGGTGGCTGGCTTTGCTGCCATCCCCAAGTTCGGCCTTTTTCGTCTCCACGAAATTACCTACTTTGGTTTGAAGGCCAAGGCGAGTGCCCTGACGCAATCTGGCGAAGGGTCCGATATCGCAATCACCGGCGGTGTGTACACCTTCAAGAACACTATAGGGTGCAACCCGGGTACCGGGCCCAAGATGGCTATCACGAATCACGCAACCAGCACCAATCCTAACCCCAGCGCCCAGCACCACCTCTCCTTCAAAAATGGTATTGACGTCAATGACTACCTCTTCGCCCACCGATACCGAGCCGCGAACATCAACCCGCGCTGGGTCCATCACGGTAGCGCCGTCGTGACACAGCGCAGCCACGGCACGACGCTGATATAAACGCTCCAGCTCCGCTAATTGCCAGCGATCGTTGGCGCCGAGAATTTCATCGGCGTGCCCAGCAACAGTTGCGCTGACTCGTGCGCCATCTTTTCTGGCAATGGCAACACAATCGGTAAGATAAAACTCACCCTGGGAATTGCCCTGGTCAACCTGATTCAACCAACGCCGAAGACTTTGCGCCGGGGCCGCGATCACGCCGCTATTAACCTCGTTAATCGCCAGCTCAGCGGGCCCGGCATCTTTTTGCTCGACGATACGCTCAAGTTGTCCATCGGCGGCACGCACGATGCGCCCATAACCAAAGGCATCAGCCACCTGAGCGGACAATACGCCAAGGCCGTTGTCAGACTCGGCAAGCACCTGGCGCAAAGAGGCAGCGGTCATTAGTGGCGCATCACCGAGTAATACCAAGACCATCGCGCCATCGGGAATTTCCGGCAGCGCCATCTGCACCGCATGGCCGGTGCCCAGCTGTTGCTCCTGCAGGGCCCAATGTAAGTCAGGCTGGTCAGCGAATGCGTCTTTCACCTGCTGAGCGCCATGGCCAAAGACGACGTGCACAGCAGCCGGATCCAGACTCCGGGCAATCCCAATGACATGACCCAACAGGGGCTGACCAGCAACGGGCTGGAGCACTTTGGGTAAAGGGCTGCGCATTCGCTTGCCCTGTCCGGCGGCTAAGATGACGACGTGTAGATTTGTACCCATGACCTATTCCTTGTCACAAAAATTGCGGATTGTTTGCCGAAACTCAGCGATTTTCTGATCTCGATCCGCATCATTCACAAACTCCTGTTCGCCGGCTTCGTTGACCGAATAGACCGGTCCGGCGCGTTGAATTACGGCCAGGTTTGATTGGGCCTGGGCGCAACGAACCTGGTTTTGGGCGGCGGCCTGCTGACGCTCCTCGGCCAACCGTGCGTCCTCTTTGGCTTTTTCGATTTTGGCCAACTGGCGTTGGCTGACAGCCGTTGCCGCAGCGCGTTGGCGGTCCCGTGCTTCTCGCTGCCGATCGGCGCTGATATCCGCGTCCACTTCTATTTCTTCAGCGCCGACAGATTCTTCAGGCGGCCGGTCAGAGAAGTGGAGGTTGCCGTCTTCATCAACCCATTTGTAGAGCGTCTCGGCGGCCTGACCCGTGGCCAAAGCGCAAAACACGCTCAACACTAAGGCCGCCTCAATTAAGCGCTTCAGTCTCACGATTGATCGCTAAAGGTAACAGCGGTTCCATAGGCCAGGAGCTCTGCTGCGCCTGCCATAATCTGTGAGGTGACGAAACGCACTCCCACAACCGCATCGGCGCCCATTTTGAGCGCTTGCTCTTCCATCCGACTTAGGGCCTGGGCGCGAGCTTCCACCAGCATACCGCTGTATTCCTTCAACTCACCGCCAACCAGTGTGCGCAAGCTGGCCATTAAATCTTTACCCACATGCTTGGTGCGAATGGTGCTGCCCCGCGCTACCCCCAAGGTTTCATCAATCGTTTTTCCTGCCACAAAATCTGTGGTGACCATCAGCAATCCCGCCATTATTCTTGCTCCAACATTTGCTTTTCCCGTTCGCGATCTTTGGTTCGTTCCCAGATCAACGAGGCCACCAGCAACAAAAGCCCAACAAAGGCCACGGCAATGCCAATCAGAACCGGCGTGGGCAATGCCAGCAACAGCGGCCAAAGCGCTCGCAGCGGCTCAATAAGCCAAGTCATGATGACTAAAATGCCAGACAGAATCAGCAAAAACCCCATGATTCTAAAAACGTCGATCATTGGTCAAACTCCCTTTCGACTGGGCGTCACCAAAACGCGCCAGCGCGGTTCAAAACAATCCCTCACCCATCGATATCCGGCGGCAGAGACAATACTCGTCGGATTTCGTCGGTCTTGAAACCCAGCGCCATCGGTCGGCTGACCCCTGGCAGTGTGATCACGTCGTAGAGCTCCTCGACAACCCCGTCGATACGAAGCTCATGGACGACGTCGCCGCGCTTAAGGTCGATGACCTGCAGAGCACAGCGGGCGCTGGCATTGCGTGAAGCCAATCCGTCATCCAAGGCCAATCCAGAAAATGTTTTGTTGCCGCGGGCTTTAGACAATCCGGCAATGGCGAACTCTCCACTGAAACTTAGACCGCGTAAATAGCCTGGGCAAAATGCCACGGGTTCAAAACGGCCTCGCTCCTGATCGACAAAGCCGAATTCGCCGGTTCCTGAATTATGCAGCCACAGCTTGTTGTCATACCAGCGCGGTGAATGGGGCATCGACAGGCCGCCACACACCGTTTCACTGTCCTCCACCGAGATGACGATGCCGCCATCTCGACGATGTTCCCGCCAGCCCTCGTTGACATCTGTCGCTGCCACGCAGGTGACGTATGCGGGACGCCCATCGCGCATCGCCAAACCATTGAGATGACAGCGATCTTCCGCCGCCAGACGAGAAATAAACGGCGGTCTCCACACTTCACGAAAGCTATAGGTTTCGTCCGGTGCTGCCAGACAACTGAATAACGTATTGACAAATACCGGTGACTGATTGGCCGTTACCGCCACATCATGAACGTCTAGATCCCCTGTGGTGTAACCCAGCTGGGGGACGTACAGACGATCATAACCCTGATGGTGAGTACCGGCAGCAAGGGCATTTTCAAACCGCCAAAGCTGGTAGAGCGTGCTCACCCAAAGGGTGTCACCCTGAACGGCCAAGCCCATGCAGCGGGCGAAGGTCCGTTCGAATACTGACAAACGCCCGTCAGGCTGAAGACCAATGAGGAACAGCTTGCCTGCCTGATAAGTGGAAAACGCCAACGCACCACCGGATTCGGCAAGCCAACTGGTGAACTGCCGTGAACCGGTTAATTCAAGCTGAGGCTGACTCATAATAGATCTCGCATCGTTTCACTCGTTAGCTATTTGAAGACGTCAGGACACGCGCCAACATGATTGAATTGGGTATCCCAGCGGCGTACATCATTTGCCCGCCGCCAGCGCTCATGCCAAAACATCATCAGACAGGTACCCCCATTTAGCTCAACCAAAAACGTGTCCGTCTCTTTAACCTGAGCATAAGGTGGATATTCGCTCCCCCGGCCCCAGGTCAATCC